>JBBRHB010000755.1:0-2604 GCA_038223355.1 Chloroflexales bacterium | reverse complement strand
CGCCTACGTGCCCTACTTCCCGCTCGGTGGCTTCTCCCCTCTGCAGTCCGAAAAGCTGAGTTCAGTCGCCATCCGTCTCGAGACCACACCAATGGCCGTCGCGCTGGCATGGCTGCTACAACGCTCACCGAACATTCTGCTCATTCCAGGTACCTCATCCGTCGCGCATCTGCGCGACAACGTCACCGCTGTTGCGCTGACCCTTTCCGAGGACGATCTGACCGAGCTGAACGGCGTTGCCTCGTGAATGCTGCCCGGAACGAGATCCGCCAGCGACAAGGTAGTGTTGCGCCGGCCGGTGCTGCCTAGCTCCTCGTTTCGTCCAGCTCCTGGCTGTCCTGCTCTGCCGGACGGAGCAGGCGCTCAACTAATGCGAGCAGGGTAGCTACCCGGAATGGTTTGGCAAGCACGGCTGCGGGCGTACACCCGTCGAGGCTCATCGTAACAGCGCTCATCAGCACCAGCGGAATCGACTGATAGCGGACCGTCGTTTGGAGGATGCGGCACAGCTCCCGGCCATCCATGATCGGCATCATCATATCAGACAGGATCAGATCTGGGAGTGCCTGCTCAAGGGCGGCCACGGCGAGACGCCCATTGAACGCCGGGCGTGTCGTATAGCCTGCATCCTCAAGGATGTCAACTAAGAGCTGGGCAATCGCGACATCATCCTCAACGATCAGAATCGTCGTCATGGCGACGGCGATGGCGGTAGTGCAGCGACAGCTGCGTGCGGCAGTGCTTCGTCGAGAGTCAGCAGCGCCTCGGTGCTCTCAACCGGTGTAGTAATACGGATGCCCTGGTCCGTGATAATGAACTCGCGAATGACGGGATCAAAGTCACTGCGGCGCATTTTGTGAATCGCGATGCGCCGCTGCAGGTGCGTGTTCCCTGCGATGACGCGCGCCACGATGATATTGTCGGCTGACATCGCGATCCTGGGCATCGAAACCTCGATGCTCGGATTGACGAGGTGCTGCAGTTCAAACGTACACAGCGTCGTTACCTGGAGGCGCCGTAACTCATTCAGCAGCGCCGCAATGACACTTGGGACACGCGCCGTCGCATCTGCTCCGGTGTGAAACCCTTCCAAGCCGTCAATCACGAGGCGACGGATGGATCGTGCCCGCACCGCCTGCAAGAGGGTGGCGACTAAGGCATCCAGCTGCTGCTCGAACGGCGGGTACCACTGGAGATCAAGCATCCCGGTGGTCAACGCGAGGGCGAGATCAAGGCCAAGATCCTCCGCCTTCCCCGCCAGTTCGGCCGGGAATTCATTGAACCCGAAATAAAGCCCAGCTTCCTGCTGCTGCGCTCCCGCAGCGAGAAACTGGAGACCGAGCGACGTTCGCCCACTGCCGGAGGTACCAAGGAGGACTGTTACCGAGCCATGGGGCAGCCCACCATGGAGCATCTGGTCAAGGCCGGGGATGGCGAAGGCCGCGCGCTCGGTGCCATGGGCGTGACCTGGAGGTACGTCGCGCAACAGTGCTTCCGTACGCGGATAGACCACCAGCCCATCCGGCGTGATCTGAAATTGATGGTGGCCGCCCAAAAAATCACTGCCGCGCAACTTGCTGATGACAACCTCACGCATGGTCCCACGCGGGCTTGACCGGTTGCTGAGGGTCAGGATGCCATCGACCGCCGTGTCAATCGCGTACGGATGCTCGCGTTCATCCTGAAGCAGCAGTAGCGTACAGCCAAGCGTCTCGCAGTAGGCCTGGAGCGCTCGTATAAACTGCTTGAGGGCGACTTCGGAGGCACTGAGCGCTGCCATCGTCGCGAGCCCATCGATGACCACAACCGTAGCCCGGTGTTCGGTGATAGCTTGCTTCGCGATCTGGTGCAACTCTTGAAAGTTCTTGCTCTCTGCCACACGGGAAGCGCTCAAGTATAAGAGTGTAGTCCCGATCGGCGCGGGGTCGAAGAAGCTCAGTGCCTTCAAGTAGGTGAATAAGCGGGAATTCGTTTCGCCAAGCAAGGTGATGTAGACGGCGCGGCCACCCTGCTGAATCGTGTGAAAGATCAGTTGATTGCTCAAGATGGTTTTGCCGGTCCCAGGTGCCCCACGGAGAATGTACAGGCTGCCTTGGAAGAAGCCGCCCGCGAGGATGGTATCGAGACCCGCAATTCCGGTGGAGAGGCGCTTAAGCGTCTGACTCGATTGCTCCGAAGCCATCATTTGGCAGTTCCTTCCGTTTCAAGCCTGCTCTATGGAAGAATCACCAGAACAGTATGGCATAGCACGTAGTATAGTCTGAGACCTGCAGTGTGTCGAAGAGAATATCAGTGGGGACGAGTCGTTGATGTTCTTCTCCTCACGTCTCCGCCTCGATGCCGTTGAAGCGTCGGGTGCCGTTGTCGAGCTCGCTAGCCCGGACAATCCCGAACGAGACACCGTTGTGAAACGCGCCGACTATGCGATGACCGCTAGTGCCGAATACTGGATCGTTAACCCGATTGATGAAACGCTCACTGTGCTGACGCTCGAAGGCGACCACTACGTGGAGCATGGTGTCTTCGAGCGTGGGGCGGTGGCAACCTCAGCACTGCTCGGCGGCTTAGCCTTGCATCGGCATCTCCATTTCGGCGGGTTCGGCG
>JBBRHB010000754.1:0-2604 GCA_038223355.1 Chloroflexales bacterium | reverse complement strand
TCATTGCGATGGGCTGACCCCTCATTTTGAAAGCGAACACCGGATGCTCGACGCGACCGGGCGCTACCGGTGGGTGCTTTCGCGGGGCTTGGCCGTCTTCGACGCTGATGGCAAAGCCACACGAGTGGCGGGCTCACAGACTGATATGACGGTGCGTAAACAAGTCGAGGAGCAGCTGATTCATGATGCGCTCCATGACGCGTTGACCGGCCTACCGAACCGAGTCTTGTTTATGAATCGTCTGGGCCGAGCGGTCAAACGAGCCCGCCGGTCCCCCGATTACCGCTTTGCCGTGCTGTTTTTGGATCTTGATCGTTTCAAGGTAGTGAACGACAGCCTGGGCCATACGGCGGGCGACGCATTGCTGATCGAGTTGGGACAGCGGCTGCTGACCGGCGTTCGTCCCAACGACACCGTCGCCCGCCTAGGTGGTGACGAGTTCGCCATTTTGCTTGATGGGATTAGTGATCTGCAGTTTGCGATGGTGGCAGCGGACCGGCTTCAAGGTCGCATGGCGGAGCCTTTTGTGCTGCAGGGGAATGAACTGTTTTCGGCGATAAGCATGGGCATTGCCTATAGCGCTGCCGAGTACGAACAGCCGGAGGAGGTGCTGCGCGATGCCGATATCGCGCTGTACCGGGCGAAAGCTATGGGGCGAGCGCGCTATATTGTGTTTACGCACTCGATGCACGTACGCGCCGTTGAGCTGTTGCAGCTCGAAATCGATTTGCGCCGGGCGATCGAGCGTGAGGAGTTTGTGGTCTATTACCAACCGATCGTCTCGTTGAAAACGGAGCAGATTACGGGTTTTGAGGCACTCGTGCGTTGGCAGCATCCCGCGCGTGGTCTGCTGGGACCCGCCGAGTTTATCCATGTGGCCGAAGAGACGGGGCTAATTGCACCAATGGGCTGGCTCGTGCTGCGTGAGGCATGCCACCAAATGCGCGTCTGGCAAGTCAGCTTTCCAGAGTATCCGTCCCTCACGATGAGTGTCAACTTTTCGGGTACGCAGTTTGCCCATCCCGACTTAAAGAGGCATTTTGAAGCGATCTTTCATGACATGATGACGGATGCCGGTCGTCTACGGCTGGAAATTACCGAAACCGTTATGATGGAGCATGCCGAAGCGCATGCGGACGTACTCGCGTATCTTCGCTCACTGAATATTCAGTTGCATATTGATGATTTTGGCACGGGCTATTCGTCATTAGGCGCACTCGATACGTTTCCGCTCAGCGCCTTGAAGATTGATCGGTTGTTTGTGATGCGCCTAGGCGCGGGCGGTGAACATGGTGAATTGCTCGAGACGATGGTCACACTGGCGCATAATCTGCAGATCGAGGTTATTGCTGAAGGCATCGAAACGATGGCGCAGTTAGAGTATTTGCGAACGCTCGGCTGTGAGTTCGGACAGGGCTATCTCTTCTCGCCGCCGGTCGACGCCCTGAGCGCCAGCGCTCTGATTGCACGCGCGCTCGAGCGTGAGGTACAAGGGGTTGGGCGAGGGCAAGCCTTGCCCCTACCGTAAGGTGTGTTCGCGGTCTTGGGCCCGGCGCACGAGGGTGGGCATGAGGCGGCGGGGCAGGAAGCGGGGGGCCAGAGCCTGCAGACGATTCATGGTGCCGGGGATCACGACAGGGGTGCCGCGCATCATAGCCGTATAACCAATGCGAGCGACGGTGGCCGAGGACATGATCTGCCTGCCACGCACCAGCTTGGAGTCTTCCATCTGGGCGCGCGCTTGGAATCCGGTCTGGGTTGGTCCGGGGCAGAGGGCAGTGACGGTCACACCACTGCCACGCAGCTCTTCGTTCAGGGCTTCGGAGAAGGAGAGGACGTAGGCTTTGGTGGCATAGTAGACGGCCATCAGCGGGCCGGGCATGAAGGCGGCGGTAGAGGCGACGTTCAGGATCTTGCCCCAATGGCGCGCCTGCATGGGCGGCAACAGGAATTTAGTTAGGCGGGTGAGCGTGATCATGTTGAGCTGCATCATGCGCAACTCGTCGCCGGCATCGGTCTCGGCGAAGGCACCGTATTGGGCATAGCCAGCGTTGTTGATCAGAACGTCGATAGCAAGCGCACGACCGGTAAGCTCAGCAGCAAGCTGATCGGCAGCGGTGGCTTCGGAAAGGTCGGCGGCGATAGTAGCAACGTCGCGACCGGTCTGCTCTCGTAGCCGTGTAGCGACAGCCTCAAGTTCGGCGGCACGGCGCGCGACGAGCACGAGATTGAAGCCGCCGCGGGCACAACTGGTTGCCAGGTCAAGACCAATACCGCTGCTCGCGCCCGTTACGAGCGCCGTGCGTGCCGTTGCCTGTCCCACGTTTGCTTGCATGCATTACCTCTTGCGTACTGTATTTCACTCCTAGTTATCCACCATCTGTCAAGCTCAGTCGAGCCATGGTTCAAAAAGAGGTGAGTGCTGGATCACACAGGGAAGAATGGCATAGGTACCACTAGGACTTTTGTCATACAGTCATCACAGATTGGCGGTGAGTGAGCGAAGAATCGTATGATATACTGGCTTGGCATGCGGGTTGCTATTCCATGCACAACAAACAGTCATCGCTATTATTGGGAGGTTGGGACAGCTTATGCCGGAGT
>JBBRHB010000753.1:0-2610 GCA_038223355.1 Chloroflexales bacterium | reverse complement strand
CCAAACAATCGTGCGAAGTAGCGCTGCTGATTGTGGCGACGCTATGGGGCAAGGAGCCAACTCCGGTATGACCGGGCCGTTGCAACAATGCTTGCAGTGCCGGCAGCGTCGCAGCCCCGACTTCGTCGCGCGGTTGGCTGGTGAGATCGGCGAATGCCGCACCATCGATGGTATCGAGCTCATAGAGCGGTTGGGCTGTGATCGTACGTTTTTGTAGCTCATGAGGACTACGCGCGATTGCCTGTGCCAATTCGACCGCCCGCATGACCTGCTGCTCAAGCTGTGGCCAGATAAGTAGTAGCGAGTTGGCTGTCACTCGCGGTCCCCCTTCGCTCCCAACCTCGCCCCCGCCCAGCGCGAGCATGAGTGCAAGTGCTGTCGCTTGGATATCGTGTAACAGCCGCTCGTACTGCTCCAGGCGGAGCTTGCTCGGCACTACCGTCAGTGACCATGTCTCGCTGGCCGCACCGATCGTCAGCACAACTCGGAAGGTCCCGGTTCGATTCTCAGGATTCCATGTCCATCGCCATGTCGGATCGCCTAGCTTGAGGGTTGGCGCTCCCAGATCCTCAGTACCAATCGCTAAGCGGACAGTATCGTCTCGTCCTTGCGGACTGCAGGCAAGCGTAATCTGCTGCCACTCGACAAGAGGCTGAGCGTCGGTAAGGAGTCGACCATTAATCAACATTGAGGGCAACTGTTGTGTATTGTCCATCTGGCCAAGTAGATTATTCGAGGCGGCATGCCTCAAGAACTGCTGGCAGCATTATACCTTAGCGGGATTAGCCTGAGGTTGTGAACGATACAAGCAGAGCGGCTGACGAGTCTTCGTCAGCCGCTCTGTGTGGTTAGTTGTTCAGTCTACCTGCTGCTAAACTCCCGGTGTTGCGCTGGGAGCCTGGGGCGTCGTAGGTGCGTCGGGGGCCCGGTTCGGGCGACCGAAACCACGTCCTTCGTGGTTGAAGAGGTTCGTACCGGCCTGCTGAAGCTTCGTATAGAAGGCATCGGCCTGTGCCTGAGTCAGTGTCTTATTGGCAACCGCAGTATCCAGTTGCGTTTTTGCCGCCGCCAGCGCCGCGCTTGTTACCGCCTGCACCGTGGTATTGTGTGCCTGTGCTAGTTGTGCCACGGTCTGGCCGCTGCTCAGCTGTTGCATAAGCGCCTGCGGGGTGAGGCCAAGTGTCTTGGCCGCCGCAGTCAGCATAGCCTGCTGTACGCCGAACATCGCTTTACCACCGGCCATTCTGCCGCGCATGCCACCACGACCGCCCCAGAACCCGTTGAACTGCCCACTTTGAATGGCGGCCTTCATCTTGTCCGCCTGGGCCTGCGTCAGCTTGCCTTGCTTGAGCGCCTCGTCAACCGTGCTCGTGCTGGCATCCTTGACCGCGCTATCGAGCGCGGGGCGCTGAATATGCAGCGCGGCAGCCAGTTTGTCCAGGAAGATACTCCTGAAATCAGTCTTGGCACCGGTTGTTTGATTCGTGGTCTGGGCATTAGCGATGCTGGTGCGCACCGTCGGGCTCAGAACCAGGCCGACCGCCAGTCCAACCAGCACCGCTGCTGTGACGACGAATGTTCTCCGTTGCATTCCGTGTTCTCCTTAGCATGAAATCCTGGAGCGCGTTGGGTTGCTCCTTCATGTCTGTAAGAATAACGCCAAAGGCAATATGTAAGCTTAGAGCATGCTGAGAGTATGCTGTGAATGTGTCGTACCGTCTACTGGGCCGCATCGCATTGTGCTTGCCAGACTAATTGTCCCAGATTGCCCGCCTCGATCACTCCCGTTTTTGGATTCACCTGGAGCCGGCCGTTCTGGAAATACTGGACTGTTGTCGGAGTTCCATCAAGGCTCTCTGTTAGGGCCGCCGTAATAGGCGCGCCCAGGCGCCAGCCACCCTGCGCCCCCTTATAAAATGAGTTAAAGATGTCGGCGACCGCATGGCCGCCTTCCGTACGCACATGTCCTGCGGCATACGTCGTTCCGACATTTAGTGGAACGACCTGCAGCCTGATCTGATCTTGAGGTGATAGCGTGGGAAAGTCTGGTCGAGCCGCAGCTTCCAAATGGAGTTCGAGCGCTCCCGCAGCGAAGTATTGGACGACCCGGTCGTGTTGTGTCACATCGCCCGGCACCACAAAGGCCTCGGTGATCGGTGGGCCAAAGCTCGCTGCGCCGCCAAAGAGATCCCAGGCCTCACGGAAGAGGTCTTTAACATAAATCCCCGTTCCCGCCACGAGTTCGGGTGCCTTTGGCCCGTCGATGATATTCGGACCCGCCGTTGTCAGGGGAAAATTGGTATGGAACAGGCTCGGCAGTGGCCCTGCTAGGTAGGCTTGAAAAGACTCGGCGGCAGGCTTAAGGCTGCCATCGGTACGGTACAGGCCATAATGCTCTTCGCGAGAATCCCACCGTTTCCACGGCCCCGGATCGAAATCGCGCAGTGTCCATGCGAAGGCACCAGCCACCCGCCCGCTCGCGGCTGCCAGCGCGTCGTGGTAGTTCTGCGCTTGCGCGGCTTCGTTGTAACTGCGAGTGACGCAGGTTATGCCGCTCGGCCAGCCAAACTCTTCTAGTACGAGGGGCTTTCCGGTGCTTGTGCGCAGCTC
>JBBRHB010000752.1:0-2610 GCA_038223355.1 Chloroflexales bacterium | reverse complement strand
GGCGCTGAGAGCGTCAAGCCCATCAACGTCAGCACCGACATCATGAGGCCCTCAGTCTGGCGCAACGCCAGCTTGAACGCCATGCGCAGCATCAGGCTGGTCTGAATGGCCGCGTCCCTACAGCGAGCCCGCCCGCCCGGCCCCGTGCTCTGCCAGTCTCCCAACGCTGCGTCCACGATCCACAACATCAGGTTGCCACGCAGACGCAGTCCCGCCTCATACTCCGGCCAGTTCTGCATCTTGAACGACATCTTCGGGATATGGTGACGGCGGTCGGCGTTGTGCTTGTGCGGCATCGATGGGGTCAGAACCAAAGAAAGGGAACAGCATCCTACCATCATTCACACTGTTGAAGTGCACCAACGCCCAGCCTAGCCGATATTACATCTCCTCTTTCAGGCCCGTCTGGATTAGCCACCAGTTGACCGGGAAAGCCGTCACGAAGCCGCAGATCATGGCGATTTGCATTATGAACCAGAACTCGACGGTGTCGACCTCGAGCTTGATCCCCAGGAGCGATCCGAACAAGTAGAAATATGCGAAGGCCATGAACCCGTACATGCCGATCTGCCACGCAGTGAGTGACAACGTATCGGCCTTGATAGCTGCCCAGATCCCTGCGACAAAGCCCAGGTTCCGCATGGGTGCGATCGTGAAGTATTGGAACACGATGCCGAACGCATAGGCGAACAGGTAGTCCACGATCCACGCGGCGAAAATCTTCTCCCCGAACAGACTATGCCATCCAAACCACACAGCGATGGCGGGCACGGCGAACACCAGCCATTCCGCTATGATATCGCCTAGTGTGCAGCCGCTGCCGCAGTGCAGCGCGCCGTTGGCGACCATGACTGGGAACGGGGTAAGCTTCTTGCTCGGCATCTCCTCATCGCGATCCATGGCGGCCTTCGTCCGCTTGTCCTCTGCCAGCCGTCCATAGGTAAAGTATTGCCACACGATCCAGACCGTCCCGAACAGCGCCGTCACCGGCCATACGACATTCATGATCCACATGTGCTGGTTATGGCGAACCAAGTCAGCGGCGATGATCACTGCGCACACCAGCCCGAGCAGCAGGAAGCCGATCGAGAGCGAATGAAGCCATGCAGGGATCATGCGGCCTGGCTCCAGACGATCAATGGTACTTCTTGCACTGCAATGCTCCTGCAACTTTCCCCGCAGCGGTGGCATTGCTGAACGTACTCACCCAAGTCGCCGACCTGCTCGCAGCTCGTAGCACAGTCCTCACAGGTTTCGGCGCACTCGCGGCAGGTGTGCTTGTGGTGTTCCATGCCAAACAGCATCATCGCGGCCGATGTTTGGCGCATTTCGGCACACGCTCGCATGATCCGGACGTGCTCGGGTTCCCTGCGCTTGCCAGTGGCTTCAAGGCAGTAGTTCATCAACATGCCTAGGCAGGTCGAGTAGCAGCGCAGGCATTCTTCGATGCAGGATTCCATCTTGGAAAACTGATATTGCATCGGCCTCGCTTTCGGTGATTTTTTATGAACTTAACGTACTATGAATATCCTATTCACCGGGTAGGATTGCCTCACAGGCGTGCGATGGATCGCCCCTACGTTTGAACCTGATACCCCATGGCCGCAATCGCGTCACGTATCGCCGCTGGGTTCGGGTCGCCTTCCACCGTGACAAGACCGTGGCTCAGATCCACCATCACGTCCTTGGCACCTGGGACCCCGCTGGCTGCACGGCTGATGGCAGAGACGCAATGGCCGCACTTCATGCCGTAAACCTTAAGCTGTAGCATTTTCCAACTCCTTTGTCTTTCTTCACCAGTGAGATGGGTGCTTCCCAGCTTGGCAGGTCAAGAAGCGCCGGCGCGGCCGTCGTGACCCTCCAGCGAACGTGAAGTCGACCACGCCGATGTCTGCCGCCCACCCTTGACCTTCCCACGTTGGTAAGACCCACGTGAGGTCTCGAAGCGCTCCGCGCGTGAAGGAATAGGCATGGACACAGTGATCTCGGCCTCGACGGCCACAAACGCCCGGGACCAGGCAATGACCGAGCTGGATCTCGGCATTGAGGGGATGACCTGCGCCTCCTGCGTGGGCCGGGTCGAGAAGGCGCTCGGGCAGGTTCCAGGTGTGTCGGCCGTTTCGGTCAACCTGGCGACGGAGCGGGCGAGGGTCGCCTACGATGGCCGGCCCGATGTTCCTCTCGCCTTGATCCAGGCCGTGGAGAGCGCCGGCTATAAGGCGGTCACGCGAGTGACGGATCTGAACGTCGCCGGCATGACCTGCGCCTCGTGCGTCGGCCGGGTTGAGCGGGCGCTGAAGAAAGTGCCCGGCGTGATTGAGGCCGAGGTCAATCTCGCCACCGAGCGCGCCCGCGTGACCGCGACGGGGAGCGTGGAGGTCGAGCAGCTTGCCGCCGCGGTTCAGGCGGCCGGGTATGAGGCGACCTCGCTCGTCAATGCGAACGGGGAGGCCAGTGCCCCCGCGCCGCGGCGACGCGCGGGGCTGCATGCGATTATTGCCGCCATGCTGTCGGTGCCGCTGCTGCTCGGAATGGCCGGGCACCTGTTTGGACTGAGTTGGATGCTGCCGGGCTGGGTGCAGTTCGCGCTGGCGACGCCGGTGCAGTTCT
>JBBRHB010000751.1:0-2620 GCA_038223355.1 Chloroflexales bacterium | reverse complement strand
GTCAGAGTTTAGGAGGCTTGCTGGGTGGAGGCGGTGTGGATGGGACAGCACCGGCGCAGAGGGGAGGGGTTTGGTGCGTGCTGAGTTTGAGGAGCGATGGCGTGAACTCAACGCCGATCTGCGCACTGATATGAGCGCGTGGCGTCGTGCTCATCGAGACCATACCATTTCGGGGGCTAGGCGGCGGCAACGCTCCCATCCGCTGCTCGTAAACCTGGATACCACGCGGTAAACGTCGTCCGCCATTGGTCGTCGAGGATCTGAGGTTGAATCTGGACGATCTGAACGACGTGTGGACACCTGAAATGACGTGTAGCCTCCAATATGGTATGGTCTCCCGTGATACTGACGAGGAGAGCCACGATGCCTGCCGAATCCGTGGGTGACGCGCACGTCGTGCGACGATGGACACACTGGTTGCGGGGGATCGAACCCTGGTACCTGTCATACGGTTTACTCGGCATCGTCATGGCCGGGCTGGTCCCGATGCTCGTACCGCTCATTGTCAGCGGAAGCGGGAGCGCGGGCTATGTGGGACTGGTCATGGGCGCGCTGAGCCTTGGCGGGTTGACCGCGCCGCTCTGGGGCCTCCTGGCCGATCGCTTGCGGTGGCACCGCTGGCTGCTCACAGGCGGGCTGCTGGCAATCGGCACCGCTGCGGGGCTGTTTGGCTTCAGCGCATCCCTCGGCGTGTGGCTCGGCCTCGCACTCCTGCTCGGCCTCGGGGCGACTGCTGCGGGCACCGTCGCCAGTCTCTTTGTCGTGGAAGCGCATCCGCGCGACGAGTGGGACCAGCGTATCGGGGCGCTGCAGAGCTTCTGGGGTGGCGGGCAGGTCGCCGGCTTGGTGCTGGCCGGTTTTCTCAGCAACAGCCATCGCGCCGCAGGCTTGCTCATCGCCGCAGGGCTCGCCGCGCTTGCGACGCTGGTTGCAGGCTTCACGACACGGACGCCGGCTGGTCCACCCCGCAACGTCGCCGTGCGTCCCCATCTTGCGCGTCACGGCGAGTGGGCCTTCGGCTTTCCTTCCTCCCGCGTGCACCACCTCTCCGCCGATATCTTCCGTCAGCTGGGTCCCATGCTTCGATCGCCGTTCGGTCTGTTCTTGATCGTGTGGCTGACGGGGTTCACGGGCTCCTCTGCCTTCATCGCGCTGTACCCGGTGGTGATGCAACAGGCGTATGGCATTGCGCCAGCGTGTGGTGCCGCCAGCTTTGCTGTCGCTGCGGTGCTTGGCCTCCCGCTCTATGCTGTGGCTGGCCGCTGGTGCGAACACGCGTCCCCAGGCAAGGTCTTCCGTTCTGGCCTCAGCCTGCGGTTCCTTGCCATGCTGGGTCTTGCCATCAGTGCGTATCTGCCGGAACAGACTCACGCCTGGACAGCGCTTGTCTGCTTTACCGGTTCAGTGCTGGCGTGGTCGTTCCTGAGCGTTAGCGGGACGGCGTTGGCAGCACAGCTTGCACCTGGGGGCGAAGGCACCGGGCTGGGCATCTTCAACGCGACCGGAGCACTCGCCGGCGTGATCGGTGCCTCCGTGGGAGGGTGGGCGGCGCAGCAGTGGAGCTATAGCGTGGTTGTCTGGATCAGCCTGGTCGGCCTCGGACTTGCGTTGCTCCTCACCGTGGTCCTGGAGCCGTCCATGCGCGTACCGACCGCCATCAAGACCGTCCTATCCGGCAAGGAAGGAAAGCGCGGATCAGAAGCAGCATCCGACGTCCGCGGCTCGTGAGGGGAGACCGCACGATGCTGCTCGCGCTGCTGTATGTACTCAGCCGGACTCGGCTTAGCATCAGACGATCACCTCCCGCGTCCTCACACATCTGGGCAAGTCGGGTGCTGCTGCACAAGCACTCGTCGGCGCTCAACCCGGCGTAACCATGTGAGTGCCGCCAGACGACGGCCTCCTCCCGATGTCCTCGCGATCCGCGAGAGGCTACGAGCTCACTGCCGCGGGTTACGCGTGCAGCACGACTTGAGCAGATTCACCCGAATCTCCTTGACCACGCCCGTCGTATAATTGCCCATCATGCCGAAGATGTGTACGCATTCGTCGGTGACAATCGTTTTGTGCTGCTTGCGTTCGCCGATGAACCCTTTGCGACGACTCATCAGCGCGTGGCCCTCCGGGTGCGCAGCTTTTTACATGCTCTACGGAGTGATCGGTACGTACCGCGTGCCGGCGTTAATCACTATTATCGGCGTGGACCAGCCTGGCCCGCTCCTGGGTTGACGCGCCTCCGCAACGTTGCTATGCTTCAGCCACAATCGTAAGGAAAGGAGCCAACGATGGCGACGAATACGACCGGCCTGTTACAGCAACTCCACGCCTATGTTGATACGTATATCGCGTATCTCGCCCATGGCCCCGGAGCACATATGGACCAGGCCAACTCCGACATGCAGCGGGTGATCCATGAATTAGAGGACATCCAGTCGCATCCCGATCAGGCAGGCGAGGCTGAGCGCGCCATGAAACGCATTAGTGCCCTGCTCGATCACCTGCGCTTCCAGCACGAGCATGCACCCCATCCACATCGAGCGTCGGTGCAGCAGCAATCGCTTGCCCACGCCTTCCGTTCCTACCTGGACGACGAAATTACCTATATCTCGCACACCGGGCG
>JBBRHB010000750.1:0-2624 GCA_038223355.1 Chloroflexales bacterium | reverse complement strand
CCAGCAACAGACCCAGCATAAAGTAGCCGGTGCCCCATACGCGAAGTGTCCAAACACTGCTCGGGCCGCCAAGCGGCAGCAGGCGATACAGTAAATAAATCAATGGTGGCTTATGATCCCAGGCGTCACGGTAGGGCACTGCTCCCTGTCGCCACAGCGTAGCAATCGTCGCGTATGCCCCTTCATCCCGCTCCAAGGGCAGATGCAGCAACGGCCAGCGTAGCATAGCGCGACCAGGGCAGCCACAAACAAGCTTGCTAGCATGTGGCCACGGCGCATGAGCGCGGAGTTGATCATCTACAGAATTACTTTTTGCCCCTGCTGTTCCCTTTGCCTTTGCCTTTCTCTGGCAGTGGCGTAGGAGCCGGAGGGGCCGCTCCGCCTGCACTATTTTGTGCAAATGGTGTCGGTGCTTCCTGCTGGCTGATAACAGCGGGAACGACCACGTCGGTCGGAGGTATGGGCGGTGCGCTCGCTGCCGTCGAGAGCGCGGGCACGGGTATCGCACGGAAGCTCGCTCCGATACGATGGGTCCGTGCGCGTGCCAGCAGCAACAGCAGCAGCACAATGAGCAAAATCGGCAGCCAGCATGAGCGCCGGCGGCGAACGTGCGGTAATCGCTGGGGGGCTTCTGCGGCCGGTGGTGCTGCGACCGGCACTGCAGGCTGTGCTGCAGGAGGGTTGCCAGATACAGGCGGTCCCGCCGCATGCCCTACCACAAATGTCGGCTGCTCGTGTTGCTCCAGCAACCGGCTGTTCGTCGCACGTAGTGCGCCGAGTTCCTGCTGCAATGCCAGTGCAGATGGATAACGGTCCGCTGGCGCTTTTGCCATGAGCCGCGCGATGATGCGATCCAGCATGGGAGCTTTGGGCTCAGCAATACCAAGCGCAGGGACAGGCGCGTTCCGTTGAGCCGCGAGAATGGCCTGCATCTCAGGATCATCGAAAGGCAGCCGTCCGGTCAGCAATTGGTAGAGCACAACGCCGAGGGCGTAGAGATCCGACGCAGCCGTCGGTGGATGGCCATCGAGACGTTCAGGCGCCAGATACTGGGGCGTCGCGATGAGTGTCGTCGTATGGGTACCTTCGGCACGGGCAATGCCGAAGTCAAGCAGCACGGCCTCGCCATTCGGTCGCAGCCAAATGTTTTGTGGCTTGACATCACAATGCACATAGCCCTGATCATGCAGTGCGCTCAAGGCACCGGCCACCCCTGACACAACATCAATCGCGGGGTCGACCGGCAGAGGCAGCGCATGGTCCAGCGAGCGTCCTTGCAACAACTCTTGCACCAGAAACGGTCCTTCTGCTGCATCACCGGCATCATACGTGCGCACGATATGGGGATGCACGACCTGTGCTGCGATCTGACCTTCCTTCAAAAAGCGTTGACGCTCCGCCGGTTGAGCCGCTAGATCGGGCCGCAGTAGCTTGATCGCAACATCACGGCCCAGGCGCTCGTCACGGGCCGCGTACACGCTGCCCATACCCCCCGTCCCAACCATCTGTTGAATGCGGTAGCGCCCTGCCAGCAACGTCCCTGTTTGCAGCATCACCCTGGCCTTATAGTCCTAGGAGGTCTTTGAACTGTTTATCGTATTGATCACTTTGTGCCTGCGCCCACGCCCGGACTTCAGGATCACTGGGCTTGCGTAGCAGCAACTCACGCTCCGTAAAGACCAACTCAACCAACTCCGCCTCGGCTAAGCCGATCGCCTTGAGCCAGCCTTGCACAACGGATGGTAAATTTTCACGCTCTACGATCAGCGATTTCGCCATGATTTACTCCGTCTCTTCCGCTTGGCCCTGCAGGTCGCTGATGCGCCGCAGGTGGGGAAAGAGCATAACTTCACGAATTGTACTTTGGTTGGTGAGGAGCATCACCAAGCGGTCAATACCAAGCCCCAGGCCACCGGTTGGCGGCATGCCCGTCATTAAGGCTTCCAAATAATCGACATCCATTTGCATCGCTTCGTCGTCGCCGGCGGCATAGTCGCGGCCTTGCTCCAAAAAGCGCTGCTCCTGATCAAGCGGGTCGTTCAACTCCGAAAAGGCATTACCCAGCTCAGAGCCTAGCACAAAGACCTCGAAGCGCTCGACGTAGTCCGGGTCGCCTACAATGCGCTTGGCCAGCGGCGACAGCGGCTGCGGATAATCGGTGATAAACGTCGGTTGCTGCAGCCGGGGCTGTACATATTCACTGAATAGCTCATCGACCAGCTTGCCCCAGCTCGGCTTGTGATCAACATGCAACTGCTGCGCTCGAATTGCGCCTGTTAGCTGCTCCAGTGTCGCTGCCGCCTTGATATCGATACCGGTGCACTCAACGATCGCATCGCGCATCGTAATACGAGGCCACGGCGGATCAAGCGTCACGACCTGACCGGCGAATTCCACCGACGTCGTGCCGACCACTTGGCGGGCAACATAGGCAACCAGATCCTCCGTCAGCCGCATCATATCATGATAGTCCGCGAAGGCCTGGTAGCACTCCATCATCGTGAACTCGGTATTATGGAATCGGTCAATGCCCTCGTTACGAAAATCTTTGCCGATCTCGTACACCCGCTCGAAACCACCCACGATCAGGCGTTTCAAATACAGTTCGCTGGCGATCCGCAAAT
>JBBRHB010000749.1:0-2666 GCA_038223355.1 Chloroflexales bacterium | reverse complement strand
GGCCCACGGTATGCTATGTGTGTAGAGCGCGCTGTAGCAGTCGGTAACGTCGGTGTGCAGCAGGTACCGGTACTCCAATGAGTACATCAAGGAGCGTTGCTCTACGGCTTGCCACCATCCTTGTATTTGAGCAGCCACATCGGTCTGGTGATCAGTTGAGACGACCGGCGCGCTGCAGCACTCGACTATCCCGCCTTCGAAAGACGCCATTCTCGTCTTTACTGTGTTCCAGTTGGTTTCAGTGGTGAGGGCATTTACCAGTGATACGTACAAGGCCGGATGAATTAGCTCAAAGGGGCGCCAAGCAAACTTGCCATCTTTGTTGGCGGTGAAGCGGTAGTTGACGTTTGGCAGGCTGTGCGGATTTGAACTCTTAATGGCGGTGTAACTCCCGCCGTCAAGTGCCGCCGCGACCGCTTGCAGAATTGGCTCGAAGCTTATGTATTTCGGAAAGTCGCCGTTGAAATAGCTGCTGCCTTTCAGAAAGTGGGCGCGCGCGTCGGCGCTGGCGAGTTCGATGATTTTTGGCATGGAGAGAGTGAATTGTATGACGCCTAATCTGTTTTGCGGCAGCGTGATATTTCTACCGATGGCAATTTACGCCTACTCGCGTTTATTCGTCTTCTTGGGTAGCAACAATTAAATGTCGACGATTCGTCATTTTGCGGTCTCAATGATTCTGTCGACCAGTCGCAACCAGCTCGCTTGGGCGCGGTTCATGCGCCAAACCCGCTGGCGGCTGCCCAGCTGACGCCTGGCACTCTGGCCTATGTGCGCTAGGCCGTTTCTTGCCAGCCGATGGGCACGGCCACCTCGTCGGTGTCATGCTGTTCCGGTGCTTCGGGGCGCGGTCAACTTCCAGTTCCACGGTCCCGATGCCTCCGCGGAGTTGCGGGTATTGCAGATAGCGAAAGCACAGGAGCTTGTCGCCGTGGTGAGAGGCCCAACGCTTGGTGCCGAAATGGCCGGGCACCATCCCCTTGATCACGACCAGCTGCTGTGTACAACGGATCAGTGCTTGCGCCAGGCCATCGACGATGGCCTGGGCAGCTGCCGAGTGTTCGATGTTCGATCGCATGGTCCTCCCCGTGCCTTTGCACGCCGGTACGGGCCAGGGTCGGGGTGGGCTCTTGTGATGGCCAGCCCTCGCCCAGCCACGGGCGCGTCGCCAGAGGATACGTGCCGCGTGAAGCGGCTGTCCATGCCAGCACGCCTAGGGGATAGCTCGGGTTGAGGGTGAATAAACGTTGCCGGGCAAGTCAAAGTGCTCCCGCATTTGAGGGTGCGGCGGCAGCGCTGTCTGCACCCCAGCCGCTTACCATGAGCGGCAGCGCTGAACCACGGGCCACCGTGGGCATTCGGCTGCGAACTCTCGCCAATTCTCCCTACCTGATCCTTCGCCACCTTCATGCCCAATTCCGACCGTCACCTTTCGATTGCCGAGGTCGCCCGCGTTCATCGTCAAGTTACAAACAAACCTCGCAGGCGCGCTTCGGCTCAGCACGCAATGACGCGATCGCTGGCCAGGTAAGACTAGCGCAGACGTGACAACCCTCTACCAAGCCGACATCTCTGCCGGCTCGCTCATGCTGCCCGAGAGCCGCCGCATCGCGGCCCTGCTCATGCAGTCGCCAACCGCCGCTGAGTGGGACCAGGCCATCAAGGTCGACAACATCCTGCAAAAGGCGACGCCGTCTACTGCGGTTCGGCAGACCCGCCTGATCCGGCTGCGGCTGGCCCCGCTGGGTCCCAGGCTGTGGGCGTTGGTCGCCGATGGGGAGCGCGAGGTGGCCGCCCAAGCCTTGTTTGCAGCGGCCCTGCTGCACAGTGCGCTATTGCATGATTTCGTCCGCACCGTGCTGGTCAGCCATCACCGGCGGTTGGACACACAGATAAACGTCCACACGTGGGAGCCCTTCCTGGCCGACTGTGCCGCCGTGGACCCCGCCGTCGCCACCTGGACGCCGGCTACCCACGCCAAGCTGCTTCAGGTCATCCTCAGAATCCTGGTGGAGGCCCAATATCTGGAGTCCTCCCGCACACTTCGGCTCAGGGCAACCCATGTGCATCCCCAGGTCAAGCGCCTGCTGCACGACCTTGGTCACGACGACCTCATCAAGACCATGGAACTGCAAGCATGACCGCGACGTTCGACGAACGCCTGAACCAGATCCTGCCGGGAATCACCACGCCTGAGTTTCTGGCCAACAAGGGCCTGGGCAACGAGATCGGTTTTTGGGTGTTCGACTACCCGCCCGAGCGGGAACTCGACATCCGCGCCTTTGTCGCCGGCGTCGTGCTTCCTGCCCTGGCCAAAGCCACGATCAAAGCGGTCGAGATCAATCTGTTCCAGCTGATCGTCGATGTGCTCGAAGAGCGCAACCTGCTCGACCGCGCTATCGCGATGCAGGCCGACAAGGGCGACGCGGCGGCGTTGGCGGCATTGCGGCCGGTCCTGAAGGAAGACAAGCTGGCCCAGCGCATCACGTCCCTCATCAATGTGGACGACATCCAGCTGCTGATCCTGACCGGCGTGGGCGCGGCCTACCCGATGTTGCGCACCCACACCCTGCTGTCGGCGATGCACGCGGTCATGAAGACCACGCCGCTGCTGATGTTCTACCCGGGCCGCTACGACGGCTTTTCCCTGCGCCTGTT
The DNA here is from genome assembly GCA_038223355.1 of Chloroflexales bacterium. GTDB lineage: Bacteria > Chloroflexota > Chloroflexia > Chloroflexales > Kallotenuaceae > JACDGP01. Next base: position 8 of record JBBRHB010000749.1, on the reverse strand, counting down.
CAACAAGC
>JBBRHB010000748.1:0-2666 GCA_038223355.1 Chloroflexales bacterium | reverse complement strand
CGTGCTCATGTCAACGGCCGCTTGAATCTCAGCCACGCGTTCGCGGATTCGTACCCAGGATGTTGAGCGAAGCACCAATGTAGCCAGGATCCGTTCACGAAGGTTCTGTTGATAGCGAAGATTCTGATCGGTCGTGATGAGCAAGGCATAGCCGCTCTGCTCAGCGAGAGCCAGTAATCGACCATTCGTGAGTGTAGCCCAACCTCGCTCATAGACCGTGTCGATGGTATGGCCGATGAGGTGTCGTCTTAACGCAACGGGGGTGCCCTGGTCAAAGAGTACCTTCACGCTGGCACAGTGCCTTGCAAAGTCTGCGCTTCGTAGTCGAGGACGGCTTCGACTTGAGCGCGAGTGACGCCTGGGAACCATGACAAAAACTCGCCAACCGTCGCTCCGTCGCGCAGGTTTTCGAACAGCGCCGCCACCGGCACACGGGTGTTACGAAACACCCAGGCCCCGCTGACGGTATCGGGTGTTCGCTCAACCGCCGGTAGCATATCCCACTGTGGCATCGCCATACAATTGCCCTACACATTCGTACAGATCATGGACAGTGTAGCAGATGGGGCTAGCGGACGAAGAGATTGATTACTCCGATATTCCACCGTTACACAGATGAGTTTTCGAGCATGCTACGGTAAGGTTGCCCGATGCAGTCGAACTCATGCGGACGTGTTGGGAGGGTCGGAGATCAGTTGGGCGTAGTTGGCCAGGGAGCGGCGGTACCTGGTCATGTGACGAGACAACGCCGTCAGAGCCAGCGAGACGGCCTCGCGCTCACGGCCCACGTCAACGAGAGCAAGAGCGAGGAAGGCGCTGACCGCGTCGTCCAAATCATCAGACGCGATTTCTCGCTCGGCCGTCAGCAAGGCAACGCTTTCCGCTGGTCGGCCGAGGTTGCGCAATGAGCTGGCCAATTGGATTACGGCCCGACGGCGGCGTTCGCTGTGCAGCCCGCGTTCGAGGGCCTGTCGATACAGTGGCACGGCCAAATCGGACTGGCCGGTCGAGTCCAACGAGGCCGCCCGTTCGAAAACTGCCACCGCGCTGTCTGGGGGCAGTTCGGCGACGAGTTGTTCTATCCGGCTCAAGAACTCTTCCTCACTTTGGTCGTCGATGGATGCCCATAGGTCCGAAAGACGCTGTTCCCATTCCATACTGTTACCTCTAGGCAGGAGATGTTCCTTCGTGGTAGGCGTGGAGCCCTTCTTTGAAGCCATAGTACACAATCACGAGGCCGGCCAGAGGATCAGCCCACCACCAGCCGAGGCCGGCATTCAGGACGAGGTCAAGCAGCACCGCCGCTGCGAGGATGCCATCAATGAGCGTTACATATGCTTCTGTTTGAAGCACGGGATTGTCGAGTTGTGTGCCCGTCACCTTTTTGCCATAGGCAAGGAGCAGCATCGCCACAAGCGTCACGGCCAACCAGGCAATGCCAACAGGCGAGGGGGCCGGGTGCTGCCGGGTCGCGAGCGTGTATACGGATTGGGCGAGGATATAGACGGCGAGAGCGATGAACGCCAGACCAATCAAGCGGAGGGCACGCCGTTGCCGGTCATGGCCGGTGTCGTTGAGTTGCCAGATCACGACTATGGAGGCAAAGATTTCAATCACCGAATCCAGGCCAAATCCGGCAAGCGCAACCGAGCGGGCCGACCGTGCTGCTGCCAGCACAATTACGACACCGACCACATTCCAGGCGAGGGTTACGTACTCCAGGTATAAACCACGTTTTAATAAGGGAAGCTGCATGCGTAGGATAATAGCACCGTATAGCGGGATGCGATGATCGTCATACCGGCTATTGACAGTCGGCGATGGTGTTCATGTCTGGCTGTCGGTTTGGTCGAGTGCACGCAGCATTTTCTTCCATGGTCGTGGCGTCCATGGTTGCTGTCGCTTTTTCAAGTAGGCGCGCGCTTTGCGCTGCCCCAGCACTATGAAACGTAACATATCGAGAGGCGAGCCAGCGTACGGCATGCGGTCGGTGTCCTGGCGACTGGAGCCGGTGAGGAAGCCGGTTGGCACCAGGATGAGAGCAGATGCGTCTCCAGCCAACTCCCCCTTGATCAGGAGCTCGTGCTGGTCACCGAGTTGGCTCGTATGGCGATGAAAGAGCAGGCAGGCGGTGCCACGCCAGCCGGATGCGAGCGGTGGAAGGTTTAGGACGGTGATGTGTTGGGCCATGTCGTCGAACTGGACGGTACAGCGCACACTCGCAGGATAGCCCGATGGTTCAACGATCGTTAGGATGGCGCTCTGATAGGCACGGGCACACGCCACCAACTTGCTATTCCACATACGTCACCTCAACCTCATTCGGCGTCTGGCTGAAGTCGCCGTGGGACCAGACCAGGATGCGCCGCGGTTGCACATAGATGGCGAGCCGCTGAAATTGAAAGGTGAAGAGCGACCGTGCCAGCGGATTGGCAACAAAGGCGCGGGCTTGGGGTTGGTGCCGAACTGCCTGTCTGAAGAGGGCGTATGTCCAGGGTGGATCGTCGACGAGCTCAGCTACCGTTGCGTCACCCTGCACGAGCACCGCCGGTGGATCGGTCACCTCCGCGCCGGCTGGATCGGAAAAGAGCAGCGCCACTTGGGGGTGACGCCGCGCATTATAGGCTTTGACGGGAAAGGCGATCGAGGCCGTAATAATGAGACGA
>JBBRHB010000747.1:0-2691 GCA_038223355.1 Chloroflexales bacterium | reverse complement strand
GGGGTGGACCGGCGACGTTAAGTATCATCTCGGGGCGCGTAAGGCGTACCGCGACGGCGGCATTGAGCATATGCCGATTACATTGTTGCCTAACCCCAGCCATCTTGAATATGTTAATCCGCTGGTCGAAGGAACGGCGCGGGCAGCCCAGGAGCGACGTGACCAGCGCGGCATCCCGCAGCATGATCTGCAGGCGGCTCTCGCGATTGTGTTGCATGGCGACGCAGCTTTTCCAGGCGAGGGGATCGTGGCTGAGACGCTTAATCTATCGCGTTTGCCGGGCTTCACGGTTGGTGGCACGCTCCATATTATCGTCAATAACCAAATCGGCTTTACAACCGGACCCCGTGACGCGCGGTCTACCTTATATGCGAGCGATCTAGCGAAGGGCTTCGAAATCCCGATTGTGCATGTCAACGCCGATGATCCGGTCGCCTGTATTGCCGTCGCTCGCATGGCCTCGGCCTATATCGAACAGTTTCACAAAGACTTTTTGATCGATCTCGTTGGCTACCGGCGCTGGGGTCATAATGAGGGCGACGAGCCGTTGTTTACGCAGCCACAATTGTATCGCCTGATTGCAGAACATCCAACCGTGCGCCAGCAATGGGCGCAAGAGCTGATAGGTGAGGCTGTCGTTACGACCGAGGAGGCGCAAGCGCTGATCACGGCGGTGCAAGCGCGCTTACGAGCAGCTCGGCAACCGCAGCTCACGGGTGAAGAGCAGTTGCCAGCTGAAGCCGCCATGGTAAGCCGGCCGGCTGCCTTACCAGAAGTGGTAACGGCCGAGCAACTAGCAGAGTTGAATACGCAGTTATTACAGTGGCCACAGGGCTTTGTGCTCAACCCCAAGCTTGAGCGCGTGATGGAACGGCGACGTAGCGCCTTCACTGCCGATAGTGGCATTGATTGGGCACATGCTGAAACGTTGGCCTTCGCCACCATCGTGGCTGCCGGCACGCCTATTCGCCTGACCGGCCAAGACTCCGAGCGCGGGACCTTCAGTCAACGCCATCTGGTGTTGCACGAGCATGCCAGGGGTGAGCGCTTTGTGCCATTGCAGAAGCTGCAGGCGGCGCGGGCATCGTTTGCAGTCTATAACAGCCCGTTGTCCGAGAATGCCGTGCTCGGCTTTGAATATGGCTATAGCGTCCACGCGCCGGGAGTATTGGTATTGTGGGAGGCACAGTTCGGCGATTTCGCGAATGCTGCTCAAGTCATCATTGACCAGTTTATTGTGCCGGGTGGCGCCAAATGGCAGCAACGGGTGGGTCTGGTGCTGCTGTTGCCGCACGGCTATGAAGGCCAAGGACCCGAACATTCTAGTGGCCGGCTTGAGCGATTCTTGCAACTCGCCGCCGGCGATAACCTCCGGATCGCGAACTGTACGACTGCCGCGCAGTATTTTCATCTGCTACGGCGTCAAGCCGCGCAGCTACAGAGTGATGCGCGACCGCTCATCGTTATGACGCCCAAAAGCCTGCTGAGGAACCCACGGGCCGCATCACTGATCGCCGATCTGGCGCATGGTTCCTTCCATCCGGTGCTTGATGATCCTCGGACTGCAGCGCTGCCTGAGCAGGTTACACGCATTGTCATAGCGAGTGGCAAAGTGGCGGTTGAACTGCTGGCCTCTGGCGAGCTTGACCGTGCTCCCCATCTCGCCGTTGTGCGCCTGGAAGAGCTTTATCCTTTCCCAGAGAGTGAACTGGCAGCGATTATCAGCGGCTATCCCAACGTGCAGGAGGCCGTGTGGCTGCAAGAAGAGCCACAAAACATGGGTGGCTGGAGCTATGTCGCTCCTCGGTTGCGTGCATTGCTACCGCTAGAGGTGCCCTTGTGCTATGCCGGTCGCCCGCCCCTTGCGAGTACGGCGGAAGGCTCACATAGTGCGCATGCCACGGAGCAAGCGCGGCTGCTGAAGACTGCCGTCGATCCAATCCCCGAACTACAGCCAGCGATAAGTGGAGGCTACCATGCAGATTGAAGTGCGCGTCCCAACGCTGGGTGAGTCGGTGGTCGACGCGACCGTTAGCAACTGGCTTAAGCAGGAAGGTGATGCCGTCGCCCAAGGCGAGGCGGTTGTGGAACTTGAGACCGATAAGGTCAACGTCGAAGTTGCGGCTGAGCAAGCCGGCACGCTGACACGGGTCGTTAAGCAAGCGGGTGATACCGTTGGCGTTGGTGAGCTCCTGGCGGTCATTGATGTCGCTGCGCAGGTGGCCCCAGCGAAAACGAGCCCAACCAATGGCGTGGCTGCACCTGTACCTGCACCGGCGAGTCCCGAAGCAAAAGCGGTGAGCAGCAGTAATGTGCCCAATCCGACTATCTCGCCGGTCGCGCGCCGGATAGCAAGTGAGCATGCGGTCGATCTGACCACGATTAGCGGTAGTGGACCCGGTGGCCGGATTACGAAAGTGGATGTATCCAAGCAACTGGCCACGCCGCCCCCTGCTCAACCTATATCGGTGGCCGTGCCCGCTGCGGTGCCACCCGTCCCGACGATTAATCCTCCGACAACCGGCAACGGTCGGGAAGAACGGAGACGTATGACACGTCGCCGTCAAACTATTGCACGCCGGCTGGTCGAAGCCCAGCACACGGCGGCAATGCTTACCACCTTCAACGAAGTCGATATGAGCGCCGTGATGGAGGTACGCAAGCGCCGGAAGGAGGCGTTCCGTGAGCGTA
>JBBRHB010000746.1:0-2697 GCA_038223355.1 Chloroflexales bacterium | reverse complement strand
GGGTTGGTGGTCGCGCGGCGGATAACGCGTTGCTCTAATAAACTTCACGGCCGCCTGCCGCGTACGCGTCTACGCCGCGCCGGAGACTGTTGCCTACCCCACCCAAACAACGCCGCCATCCGTGGCTCATCCTTGAGCTTTTGTGGCGAGTTCAACTCGTGGGCTAGCTGTGTGTTATCAAACAAGCAATGAATTTGCCTATGACAGGCCCAACAGATCATGATCGTTGGGCCCGGTTCAAGCCGCTTGTGCTTCGTTTTCTGGCGCGGGGTTAGGTGATGTGCCGTGAGTGCATCCACCTCCCGCTCACACAGCTCGCAATGTGCCACACCACGAGCCGCTGCTAATACGTAACCGGCGCTACGACACAGGCCTCCACAAATGCGCGGAAGACGTTACACCAGCGTGGATCAGGCGCTTGCCACAGCTGCTCGGGATGGCATTGGACGGCGACCACGAAGCTACCGCCGGTCCCCTCAACTGCCTCAACTACCCCATCAGGGGCGCGACCAACTACCCGCAAGCCACGACCGACCTGTTTCACTGCTTGGTGATGGAGTGAATTAACCCCCAATTCGGTCGTGTTAAGCAGCTTCGCCAACTGCGAGTCGGCGCTAAGCCGGAGGGCATGATCGAAGGTGTCCCAGCATTGCGCTTTCTCGCCGATCTGGTGATCCTGAACGCCCGGGCATTGCTCTAAGAGGTCCTGCCATAAGCTGCCGCCGAGGGCCACATTCAACACCTGGATGCCGCGGCAGATGCCAAATACCGGTTTACCTTCCTCGACCGCCCAACGCGCTAGTTCCAGTTCGGCACTGTCACGCTCGCTTGACACCGAACCAAGCTGCGGATGGCGCTCCTCCTGATACAGCAGCGGTGCAACGTCTTCGCCGCCCGCCAGGAGAATGCCATCCATGCGTTCGAACGCTGTCCGTAATGCAACAATATCAGTCAGCGGCGGGAGCATCACTGGTACACCACCCGCATCGAGAATTGCATTTACATAACCTTGACGGTGTCCCACGATAGGTGGGCACCACGTCGTATCCTTAATGAGTCGTCCGCTGATGCCGATTAATGGTTGCATAACGGTCCTGAACCTTCTCTACTCTGCATTATCGATTTGTGCACGTTGTAGACCACCACTGTAGTCTACATAAATACTCTTCCATTCGCTGAACAGATCGAGCGCCTGTTGGCCTGCTTCGCGATGGCCGTTACCGGTGGATTTCGTACCACCAAAGGGCAGGTGAATTTCGGCACCGATCGTAGGTGCGTTGACGTACACTATCCCGGTATACAAGTCGCGCATAGCTTGGTACGCTTTGTTCACATCGCGGGTATAAATCGACGACGATAGTCCGTATTGCACATCGTTGGCCACCGTTATCGCCTGCTCGAAGCTATCAACGGTCAAGATACTCAATACCGGTCCGAAGATCTCTTCTTGGGCAATCCGCATCTTCGGCTGGACATCGGTAAAGACGGTGGGTGCGATGAACCACCCATGTGCGAGCGCACCGTCGGTCAGCCGCTGACCTCCACAGAGCAACCGTGCTCCTTCTTGCTGGCCGATCTCAATATAGTTGAGCACGCGCTCCATTTGGCGTTGGTTAATGATCGGCCCGACTTGAGCAGCAGTATCCAGACCATTCCCCACACGCAGTCCCTGGGCACGCTCGACCACACGGCGCGTCAAATTCTCAGCAATGCCGCGCTGGACGATCAAACGACTGGTGGCGGTACAACGCTGCCCGGTCGTGCCAAAAGCGCCCCAGGTCACGCCTTCAAGCGCGAGATCGAGGTCGGCATCGTCCAGCACAATCATCGGATTTTTGCCGCCGAGCTCCAGGCTAACGCGCTTCATCGTCGGTGCTGCCAGCTCGGTGACGCGCCGCCCCGTCGCTGTGCTGCCTGTGAACGAGATGATATTAACATCAGGATGCTCGACCAGCGGCTGACCGGCGCTTGGGCCATAGCCGGTGACGATGTTAACGACGCCCGGTGGCAGTCCGGTATCGATCAGACACTGCACTAGGTTATAGGTGCTGGCGGAAGTATCTTCAGCGGGTTTTATCACGACAGTATTCCCGCAAATCAACGCCGGCAGCATCTTCCAGGAGGGAATCGCCATCGGGAAGTTCCAGGGCGTAATCAGGCCACAGACGCCGACCGGCTGGCGTATACTCAACTGCCATTTGTTGGGCAGTTCGGAGGGCGTCGTCTGGCCATGCAACCTGCGCCCTTCGCCACCACAAAAATACAGCATATCGAGCGCCTCAACCAAATCGCCGCCGCTCTCGGATAGCACCTTGCCCATCTCGCGGGTCATCTCATGGCTATACTGCTCTTTACGGTCGCGCAACAACTGCGCAGCACGGAACATGATCTCACCGCGCTTGGGTGCGGGTATGAGCCGCCAGGTCGTGTAAGCAGTGCGGGCAGCCGCAACCGCAGCGTTAATATCATCGCCGTTGCTGTCTTGGAAAATGCCAACAACTTCGCGGCTATCGGCCGGATTGTAGCTTTCAAAGGTTTTGCCACTCGTGCTTGCGACCCACTCGCCGCCAATGAGATTGTGATATAGCCGTGGTTCGGACATCAGTGTCTCCCCGTTAAACAACTAGAACGTGTATCAAAACGCGAATTATAACACGGCGCTTTTTCCATATCTGCCACTTGCCGTATGCACTAAAC
>JBBRHB010000745.1:0-2706 GCA_038223355.1 Chloroflexales bacterium | reverse complement strand
ACCGGAGCAAAGGGTAGCACCACGCAGGCGGGATCAAAAGCTGTTGCTGCTTGTCAGGCCGGACTGACAAATCAAGTGCGGTGGGCTAGCTTGGCGCTGTTTTTCATCGTCTATAGTTGCCTAGCACTGTGGCCGATCTCTAACTTCGATAGCTTGATGGACCGTGCAGTATGGGTGCTGGTGACCTATACACTGCTGGGAGCGATTAGCTTCCGACCCTGGTACGTCACATGGACGATCGCGTTGACGCCGTGGATGCGGCGTCCGCGTATCCTGCTGTTGGTGTGGGGCTGTACCGTCTTATTGGATTATAGCCGGTTGCCAATTTGGCAGCGCAACGCGCTAGAGTTCGTCCCGATCGTGCTTCTGCTGAGCATGGAAGGTTGGCGAGCCGGTCAAGCGGTCTGGTCACGACGCGCGGAAACCGGTCCGCTTCCGGCAGCCTGATGAATATATGAAGAGCCGCATCGAAGGTTACTGCGGCTCATTGCCAACAGGCTTGATAGTCGATCACAAACTGCTGAAGTGTGATCGGGGCCTGCCCCAGTAAAATCGCCACATCAGGCGTCACTGTAGCTGCTAGACCCAAGCGGGCGGTCGTATAGATACCGACCATGACCAGAATAAAGCCGAGAGCTAGGTCGCGCTGGCGCATCCGACGGACAAAGGTCAGGATCGACGGATTGCGGTAGATCACCTGGCGGCCAAGCACAGCCGTCATGGTTCGCGCAACGTCCTCATAGCCTAGCGCTTGGCCGCCCGTAAGCGTATAGGCCTTGCCAGTGTGGCCGGGCTGGGTTAAGGCAAGCGCGGCGACTGCCGCAATGTCGCGTACGTCAATAAAGCTGGTCGTGCCGCGTCCAGCGGGCACCAAGATCTCGCTATGGTCCCGAATCTCGGCACGATGGGTGGTGCTGAGATTTTGCATAAAAAAGCCGGCACGCAACAAGGTCCAGGGAATGCCTGATGCTAACAGGTAGGTTTCGATGCGGTGATGCGGCACAAAGCGGTTTTTATCCGCGCCCTGTAGCGAAAGGAATACGATGTGTTCCACGCCCGCCTGCTTGGCCGCATCGATCAGTGGATTAATAAAGCGTTTGGTATTCGAGATGGCCGGTGGACGCATTAAGAAAAGTTTGCGCACGCCTTGTAGAGCGAACTGGTAGGTAGCAGGCTGGGCGAAGTCGAGCGCCACATACTCGATGTTCTGCTCGCCATGGGTGCGCGCTGCAGCAATATCGCGCACGGCGGCCCGTACCGCATAGCCGTGGTCCCGCAACAAGCGTACCACTTCGCCACCGACATTCCCGGTCGCGCCCGTTACCAGAATGGGAGCATCTATACCGGTCATCGTAGCTCAGCTTTGACGACAACGTAGCCGCGCGGATGGGCCCGAGCAACATCTTCAGCGTTGGGCTCGCCATCCGCGTCTAGCGAGTGTAACAACCATTTCAGCGTTGGATTCACAAGCTTATATACGAACTGAGGGGGACGCTTGGCCGGAGCCATTGTTTGTGCCATAAAGATGCCCTCCTTAGCCTGTTGTTGCTGCGTAGCCATGGCGTATGAACAATTGCAGTAGGGGGTTGGGGAGGTAGCGTGACCACTGCCGCCCCAACTGACGGCAATTAGGCAGGCACGGCGGCACCGACCTCTTCATTTGCTCGTTGGAGCAAGGCCTTCATATAGGCGACGGTGTAGGCCGTCCCGATGCGCGGGTCACCGGCCATCAGCGGAATGTGATCGGCGATGGCTACGCCGTTGAAGCCGACCTCGCGCAGCGTGCGCATGACCTTATACATATCCATGTAGCCGTCGTCTACGAAGGTCTCCACGAAGTGCGGTAAGGGCGCATCAACGTTACGAAAGTGGACTTTGAAGAGCTTGCCTTGTTCGCCAAAGTAGCGGAGCGAGTCGAGCAGCCCTTTGCCCATCAACTCGCCACCCTCAAGCCAACAGCCTACACAGAAACAAACGCCGACGTTGGGACTAGCGGCAATTTCCATGGCCCGCTTATAGCCAGCGAAGTTGCCGAAGATACAGCGCGGAATGCCGGCGAGATCCACGGCGGGCGGGTCGTCGGGGTGAATGCCGATGCGCACTCCGGCCTCCTCGGCAACCGGCGCGACCTCACCAATAAAGGAGGCAAAGTTATCCCAAATTTCGTCCTCGCTGTAGACACGACTGTGGGAGAGCGGGGTGAAGTAACGCTGGCCGTGCCATTGGCCACTCTCGGCCTTGGCCAAATCAAAGGCGCGGGCAGGCGCACCACCCCGGGTCGGCTCGGAATCGGTGCTCCAAATGCCATTCGCCATGTGAGCGTAGGTGGTGTACGGGATACCGGCGCGGCCCAAGGCGCGAAGATGTTGCTTGTACTGCTCAACCTTGGCATCACGACCGGGCAGATTGAGCACGATCGCGTCCTGGTTGTGGACATCCAGATTGCCGAAGCCGTAGATCGTGAGCCCAGCACGCTCGAAGAGTTCACGGCGGCTGGCGTAGAAGTCGTAGCCGGCGTGGGCACCATCGGTCCACAGCACAACATACTTCACGCCGAGTTGCTGAGCGAACTGGAGATCGGCCTCGGTAGGTTCGGCCGGCATCTGGAGGGCCATTTGCGTGCCGACCGGGAGGGGGGCCATGGGGCGGGAATGCGACGCTGCACTAGATGCTGTCATTTGGGCTCCTCAAGTATACGCGGTAAGC
>JBBRHB010000744.1:0-2715 GCA_038223355.1 Chloroflexales bacterium | reverse complement strand
GGGCAAAATACAAACGCTGTTTTTGCCCGCCTGACAATGCAGATACCAGCGCGTTGCGCTTTTGCTCCAAGCCGGCGCGCTCCAGCAGTTCGGTGGTGGGTAGCGTGTAGGGATAATAGCTTTGGAACAGAGCAAGCAACTCACCGACCGCCAAGCTGTCGGGAACCCCGGACTCTTGCAGCATCACGCCGACTCGCGCACGGGCCTGCGAGCTGGTGGGCGATGTGCCAAATAGCCGTACGGTGCCCGCCGTTGGGCGACGGAGGCCGAGCATCAGGCTTAAGGTGGTGGTTTTGCCCGCACCATTCGGCCCCAGAAATGCCACCACTTCGCCCGCCTGCACTTCAAGGTCAAGTGGAAAGACAGCCTGCAGTTTGCCATAGCATTTACTGACACCCCGTAGCTCGATTACGTTCACCGTCACTGCTCCTAGCGTCTGCCATCTTATATGCCAATGAGTATACAGTGCCCAGCGATATTTACCCAGTCACAGATGGGCAAATCCAGGTTTGTCGAAAGTCATGTTTATAATAGAATACTGTTCGCCCCACGTCTACGGTGCCGCGCGTGGGGCGAACGGTTGGAGCAACGACAATGGCGGGCTACGGCATGGGCGCGTCGAGAAATGGTGTGACGATGGGTGCCAAGGCAGGGGAGGAGCAGATGTTATAGTGCGTTGTGGCGGGGAGGATCGCGAGCCGGGAATGAGGCATGCCGGAGCCGTCCCAGCCGCCGTCGCCCTTGCCTCCGCCGAGCAGTTCGAAGAGTTGGGCGGCATGGGAGGGCGGCACGTTATCGGCATCCCCAAAGATGAGCAGTGTGGGTAGCTTGAGCGCCGCCACGTCGCGCGACCAGTCATAATCCTGCCGTAGCAGGTCACCGGTCTTGGTGAGCAGCACCGGCCAGTCTGCGGGCCTTGGCGCGACGCTGGCATAGTGCTGATAGATCGGGCTCTGCTTCATGGCGTCGGCAGCGGCGGCACCTACCTGCGCCGTGCCAGCTTGGACCTCCGGGTACCAGCCATCGCGCTTGAAAGGGGCGGGCGAGACGAGTACCAGCTTACGCACGAGGTTCGGATGGCGAATGGCAGTTCGGAGTGCAACACCGCCGCCGAGGGAGTAGCCCATGACATCGGCTTGGTCGAAGCCGAGATGCTTGATCAGGGCGGCAATGTCATCGGCCATCAGCTCGTAAGAGAGTGGGCGGTCGATATCGGCCGTTCGTCCGTGGGCCTGTAAATCGACGCCGACGACCTGGCGACCGTGTGCAAGCAGCGGCACGAGCTCGCCGAACATCTCGATGGCACCGAGGCCGCCATGCAGCAGCACCAGCAGTTGACCTGTACCGTGGAGTTGGTAGTACATGTTGAGGCCGTTCACCGCTGCGTAGCTGCCCGCTGTGTCTCCCTGATGAGGCTCGTTCATGTTAAAGGACCTTTCTCGGTTAAGCGTTTATGTTTCATTTCACGCCAGCCTGTAGGTGAGAAAAGCGACACCTAAACTGGTCGTTGTTGCTTGTACAAGTTGTAAGGTGAGCCTGCTGCCGTCTTTAAAGAGACGCTTGCCGCGCCCAAGGACAACAGGATAGACCAGAAGGTTGAGCTCATCGATGAGGCCATGTTGTAGTAGTGTCTGGACAAGGGTGCCACTACCACTCATCGAGATATCCTTGCCAGGTTGCTGCTTCAGCTTCGCTACTTCGGCCGCAACATTACTCTTGATCAGCGTTGAGTTATGCCACTCAGCCGCCGGCAACGTCGTTGAAACAACATACTTGCGGACATTGTACATATGCGCGGCCATCGGGTCATCACCAGCGCTGGATGCGAATGCGCTCGCAAAGCCTTGATAGGTCACACGTCCGAGGAGGAGCGCATCGCTCGAGTTCATCCCGGCCTCGACAAATTTTCCGGTTTCATCATTGAAGTAGGGCATGGTCCAACCTGCGAGCTCGAAATCATCTCCGGGTCCCGGGCCTTCCACGACGCCGTCTAGTGAAATGAAAAACGATGCAACGAGTTTTCGCATTGGCTTGCTCCTTGTTGAGTAGTACAAATGTGCTAAGGAGAGTATAGTCGCTCTACTTCAAAGCGTCAAGTACGAATTTCACATGAAGGATATCAAGCTGGGGAGCAGGTAAAGGTTATGGCTTTATGGCTGATGACCTCAATCTTTGAGACGGTCATTTGTTCTTGCCGCAGCGCGCTCTAGTGCTTCGATATGTTGATCATACTTTTGTAGCAATTGGTACACCTGCCACCGCTCGGACCAGAGCTTTGCCAGGGTTAACCAGACAACGCCCCAGGCCACCCAGATGATAGGGTTAGAGATAATGACGGGAGCCAGAAATAGTGGTGCTATCACGGCAACAAAAGCACAGATATAGCGAGCGTACTTCGCTTTGACGCCCCGAGCATAAATTTGGCGTTCAGTAGGAGTTATTTTCATTCCTCATCCCTGTATCGGTCTTATGTCCCCGTCGCAGTGCCCGCTTCGCCGGCTTGCCACGCCTGCAGCGTCGCGATCATCTCTGATCGTCTGGCATGCGCGGCGGCAAGGATAACATCTCCCGGCCGTGCTTGTTCAAGTGCTGTTATCAGCGCGGCCAGTTCATCCGGAAAAACTATAATTTGCTCGGCAGGTATTCCGGCGCGCATGGCCCCGGCACGGTAAAGCTCGGGCACTTGACCCAGTGGCCGCCCGCGGAGATAACGCT
>JBBRHB010000743.1:0-2719 GCA_038223355.1 Chloroflexales bacterium | reverse complement strand
AGTTACGCCGCCGCTCTCGTCTGCAGGACGCACGATCCATCGATCGTGTTCGCGGTGGCCCGTTTCTGCCGAATCCTTGCCATCCCTCAACAAGGTTTACATGATCACACAAGAACCATGGAGGGAAATCAGGGCGGGATCATGAACGTACCCTACAAAGGTGATGCTGGTATAGGGAGGATGTACCAACCCTACGGCTATTGCCATTGCCTTATGTCTGCCCAAGTTCACGCTGAATGAATGCTACCAGTCGTCGGATCGCTTGGCACGCCGCCGCGCTTCCAGCACTACTCGGTTCTGTCATGGCCACCGCGACAAGACGCGTGAGCAGTTGGCTGACAGCGGCATCCATCCTGCCCGGCGTCGAGAAATCAAGCACGGTCAGCAATGCTTCTATCTCAGCAGGTTCACTTAGCCTGTCTAACACCACGTACTCCCACGTCGTCAACGGACTGCTCAGTCCTTGTCCCGGTGACGTTCGCTGCAAGAGCAGCTTCATGAGCCCATTGGCAGTAGCTGAAGCGAAGCGCCAGCACGTCAACGCCTGTCCTCTCTTCCGCGCCTTGACATACCGCACACCTCCAAGGAGGTGATCAATGACGACGTGCTCCAGTGTCCCCCGTTCAGGTTCATATGGATGACGGGAAGCCTGCGCTCCGGTCGATTTCGTGAGGGAAGGGGGCGACTGCTCCCACAGAACGTTTCTTGCCGTGCCTAAGGTGTCAAAGGCGTCCGTGACAGATGAGGCAACGGTGAACCCCAGATCGACTTTGTGGTAGTAACTCTCATTTTGAAAGAGAATGGTCGATGCCCAGCGCGTTGAGGTCCGCATGATGGGGAAGACGAGCGCGATAGGGCCGATATGCTCCAGGATGTCGTAGCACACCCCCATACTCAGGGTGAGATCAGCAGTCATGATCTGGAGATCGATGTCGGAATACTGGTCGCCTGTGCCAGCGGCTAAAGAACCGAAGCGGCAAAGTGCCGCGGCAGCTGGTAGAGCCTGTAAGGCCGAGCAAAGCGTGGTAGAGAGTGTATCCAATCGCGTCTCAAGCTTCATCAAGCCTCCGTGATCGAAAGATGCCCAGCTTCACTGCTCTGCCAGCTTGTATCTTTTTTGCATTGCTTTGCGTCGCAATCGCGATACAACTGCGCTGCGGGAAAGACGAGGAAGAGCAGAGCGCGGGGGATGGAACGGGAGAACCGTGCACGATCAGCAGACGAGCTTTGACATCGTTCATACCGGAGGAGCAGCAAGCGCGGTGAGGCGCTGAACATCCAGCCCGATCCCACGTTCACCATCGTAGCTCACGCGACCAGCCGCCAATACCACGGTCCCAACATGCAAGGCGACTGCGGCCGTGGACAGCACGGCTTCCCGCACCGTCAGTTCCAGGGTGCCACTCGGATCACACAGCGATGCAAACGCCATCAACGATCCCTGGGTGGTGTGAATCGTCCGATGTGCAACGACCACCCCGGCGACCATCACGCTCTGGTTCAAATGCCGCCCAACGTGGTCTGCCAGCACGAGATCATGCTCCGACAGGACGGTCTCATACACCATGAGCGGATGCTCCGCGCTGATCGGGAAGCCGAGCGTGGCATACTCTTCCATCACCCGTTCACGCAGTGGCTCCCTCGCCACGTCAACCCGTGGCGTCTCCCCCATCTCCCCGAACAACGTGGCCTGCTCACGCTGACTCACCTTGTCCAAGCGGAGTTCCCACCGCGCCTGCCGCCGGTCAGGGATGATCTCGTCCAGTGCTCCCGCAGCGAGCAATTGATGAAGCTCGCGCTCCCGTATCAGGACACGCGTCCGGAGGTCGGCCAGGCTGACGAAGGGCTGGTGTTGGGCTTCGGCGTGCAGCCGTTGGAGCGTTTCCTCACTGATCGCAGCTTGCAGCAGGACCAGCCCACAGTGGATCACCTGATCAGCGGGGGTCGACTGCCAGGGTCCATTCACGGACGGACCGCGGAGGGTCAATCCCTTGCGGCGTGCCTCGGTCGCATAGGTGAGAAGTGGGTACATGCCGCCGCCCTCACTGCCCAGATTGTCGAACACGCTCGCGTAGAAATGTGCCGGATAATACACCTGGAGCCGAGCGAGCCGCCAACCAAGATGCGCCATCGCGACGGCATGGCCGCGGACATAGGTGTAGCGCTCCATATAGACAAACCAGTCGAGGAGCGCATCCAGTTCCCGGTCGTTCCAGCCATTTGTGAGCCCGATGGCGCGGAACTGGTTGACCAGGGGATGATTGGTCGTTTCCCGCCGCCCAAAGGCTTTGCGCAGCCGCTCTGCGTCCGCGAAGGACAGTCCGACGGCGTGCGCCAAGCGCAACAAGTCTTCGTCAAAAATCAATGCGCCTTTACTCGGAGCGAGCACACGCGTGATGATCGCCTGATGCTCGACCGAGAAGACGTGCCAATCCGGAAGTGTTGCCGTCCCACCATGAATGGCCGCGAGGAGGCGCTCCCGCGTGTGGGATGCCCCTGGCCGGAGGGCGCCGAGACACAGTGCCACATCCGCCTCGGTAGAGGTTTTCAGTGAACGTAACAGGAGCCGACAGGCGGGTGACTGAAGAAACGGAATCGCAAGCGTGTCGGCGTGTTGTAGCAGCTGTGCCGTGCGCGCATCCTCGACCGGGACGTTCCACAGTTCGGGCAGCGGATAATACGTCGCCTGGATCGTCGCTGCCGCTTGCTCAAACATGCG
>JBBRHB010000742.1:0-2725 GCA_038223355.1 Chloroflexales bacterium | reverse complement strand
TTCGTCGCCGTTTCATCACCGATCTGCAGCTCCACTTCCAGACTGGCGCGGCACGGCGCGCTTATCTCCGGCACGCGCAACTCGGCGATATGAACTTCCGTGACGGTACCTGGGCTGAGCGCGAACGGTGATGCCGCCACGCCGCCTGCCAGGATCACACCATCTTTCCAGGCGACGCGCCAATCAACCTGAGCCGGCCCCTGTGCTGCGCCATAATGCGATGCGATTAGATGAGCGCGTATAACGGCACCGGCAGGATAGCTCCAGCTGTCCCAGGGCGCAACGCGATCTCCCCCACCAATCCAGGCGCGACGTTTGTCCCAACCCACAAGGACCACCAAATCCGCATTGGCCTGTCGGAAGGCTGCAGCATCAAACTTGATCGCCCCCAGATCGTCGAGCATGCCCGCGGTACTGATCGGAGTGTCGACCTCGCCGGTCACGCCATAGCCCCCGATCTCGCGGTAGGTGCGCACCAACTCAAGCGTCCATTTGCGGTGGAGCAGCCCCTGTGCCTGCGAGATACGTTCGAGCTCGGCTCCGCGCTCCCAGAAGCTGTTGGCACGCAGGCGCTGCTCGATATCGACAATATCGAACTGCCAACGTGCACCCTGGGGATTTTGAGCCTCATCGGTGACGGTCCACCAGGGAGGCAGCCCATCATTGGCCGCATAAACCCGCCGCAAATCGCGGAAGGTGTCAAGATCGCAGAACTCACCGAAGAGCCACGGCATTTGGGGCCGCCAGCGTGGCGCGAACAAATCCAGCAGCGGGCGTAGGAACTGGATATCGCTATAGAAATGGTAGTCGTAGTACTCGGCATATTCGTTTAAGAGCCCGCCATACGCCTCGCCCGAGCCGCTGTTGTCGCGCACGAGCGCGTCCCCGACCAGCCGTTTTGCCAGGCCGTAGAGCGGCTCCAGTACGTCAGCCCCGACCTCCACGTTCAATTCGCACCCAAGCGTATACAAAATCACCGCAGGATGATTGCGCGCAGCACGCAAGATGCGCTCGTACTCCACTGGAGTTTGTGTCCGAAAAAAGGGCGTAGGATGGGGCAGCCAAAGCGGCAGTTCAAGCCACAGCAGCAGCCCCAACTCGTCGGCTAGGTCGAAATAATACTGAGGCGGTACCCACAGGCACAGCTTAACGCCGTTATAGCCGAGCGCACGGAGCTTGGTGAAGTCGGCCCGTACACGTTCGTGCCCCGGATTGCTGTAGAGCACATCCGCATACCAGCCCCACGACAACGCCAGCCGTGGATAGAGTGGGCGCTCATTCAGCAGCAACGTGGTACCGTCGGCACGCAGCGAACGCAGCCCGAAGCGCACGATGCGCTCGTCGCTGTCATCGATCCACAGCCGCGCTTCGTACAACGTGGGAGCATTGGGAGACCATGGAAGCGGGTCGGTGAGGTGTGCCTCGAAGACTGCCTGCTCCTCGCTGTCACGCGTCATCGTCAACAGCACTTGGCCACTGGGATCAGACACCTGACAGTGAACGGTTGCCGGTGCCGACAGCCCGGCCTCGATATGTAGTATGCCCCTGGACGTACCACGCGCAAGAACATCGGTAAAGACCAGCAGGCCGGTCGCTACGAGGTGCACATCCTGCCAGATGCCACCGAAGATATGACCCCAGACATACGGCAGAAAGCCGACCAGTGTCTCTTGGAGCGGGAAGTTGCCCACGACCGGCGCTGAGCCCGGCCCTGCCGTCAGACTAGCTGGCTTCTCAACGTGCACTTCGATCAGCGCGTGCGCTTGCGTCGCCACCGCCTCCGTGATCTCGATCCGGAATGCATCCCACAGCCCGGTATGGTGTCCAACCTCCGTCCCGTTGACCCGTACCCAGCAATCGTAACTAACGCCGTCAAAGGCGAGCCACAACCGCCCACCGCGCATCTCGTCGGGAATATTGACGGCAGTGCGATACCAGGCCGGCCCCGAACGATTCTTGGGGACGTCCGCCAATAATTCCCAGCAACCCGGCACTGCCAACGTCCGCCACTCCACTTCATCCTCGAAGCGAAACTCCCAGTCGCCGGCTAATGATCGCTGTTGCATGGCGCTCCCGCAGCAATTAATGATGAGTCGCGTTAGCTCATATGGATCGTTGGCTCTTCCGCAGACAAGCCGTCAGGGTCGTTGATCTTAGAGCCCGGCGGTGCTGGCACCGGACCTGCGAGCAGTGGGTCAGCAGTGCGCTGCATCCAAGCGGTGAGCCGCTCTCGCAAATCGTTGCGTACCGCAACGAAAGCTCCCTCATTCGCGAGATTATTGCCTTCCCCAGGGTCGAAAAGCAGATCATAAAGTTGTTCTGATGGCACGACTTGCTCACGCCATCCATGCCGCACGAGGAGCTCTTTGCTCGGGCCATCGTCGCAATTTGGCAGCACCGGGCTCCGCCGGTCGTCAAACCTCCGAATATACTTCCAGCGTGGCGTGCGGATCGCTCGCTGCGGTTCGTAGGCGGCGTGATAGGTCACCTCGGCGAAGATCTCCTCGTTGACTTCTGTGGTCTCGTGTCGTAACAGGGGCAGGAGTGACTTGCCTTGTAGCCAGGCAGGCCGTTCCACGCCCAGGAGATCGCACAGCGTCGGGAACACATCAATCTGCGAGACCATAGCGTCGCAGATCTGGCCGCCGCGAAAACCGGCCGGTCCCCGCATGATCAACATCACACCAATCCCGCGGTCGGTCAAGTTGCACTTCATCTTGGGAAA
>JBBRHB010000741.1:0-2726 GCA_038223355.1 Chloroflexales bacterium | reverse complement strand
GCTCAAGCCCATCACGCGCAGCAGCGACGTCACGGTTCGTTGACCAGGGGCTAGAATTGCCCCGACGAGGAGCACCTTGACCCACTCCCACACGCGTTCGCTAAAGACTTGCGCAAAGGGTCGCACCACCTGCATAATCTCTTTGGGCAGATTGAGCATCAAACACTCCTTGGTCGGATGTGGTTGCAGCTTACCTGCCCATCTCATTCTTGTCTACCAAATGGACAAAGCCTAGCTCAGAAGATTGGCCGGAAGTCCTCGGGCAACGTCTCCTCTTCGATTTCCATGAAAGGGTTCCGACTTGCCTCAGCTGCTATCGTTGCGGGAGATACCTCGCGCTCGGCGAGGTTGTGGTCACCTTCTTCGTCTGGGGGCGGCGCTACGTCAGCGTCGGCATCCTTGATCGGCACATCACGTTCATCCATGGGTGCACCTCCCGGTGAGCGTTGCAGCCGGCTGAGAGCGTGGCCATCAGCCATCTCGCTGCTCGGCCCCTCAGTCAGCGGGGCGAGCGGTCGCAGCAGGAGCACCGGGACCTGGGCGCTGCGCATAACCTCCTCAGCGACACTGCCCATCAGGACCCGCCGCACACCCGTGCGTCCGTGCGTTGTCATCGCTACCAGATCAACGGGCTGCGCTTTTGTGAGCGCCACGATTTCCTCCGCAGGGTCGCCGAAACGCACTGCCACTGTCACCGCGAAGCCAGCGGCGCGCAGGGGCTCACCAGCGAGCTGCAAGGCATCCTCTAGCTCGCCACTCATACGTTCTTCCAGCTGGCTTTCGTAGATCGGCTGGGCCAATGGTCGCCGAGCCTCGGCCACCGGATAGGTGCCGGCCATACCGAACGGATCCATGAAGAGTGGGTCAGGCACCAGCCTAGCCCCCACCGGTTCCTCAGCCACCCGCAGCAATGTCACCTGATAGTGGGCAGGATCGAACAGCTGGCAGAGGGTCGGGACAATGGCATGGCTCCAGGACGAGCCGTCGAGCGGGACGAGAAGATGATGCATGTTCATGGCTTTCTCCTTATGTACTCACCGAGAAATGTTTACCGCGTAACGAGCGCGCTTGTACGCCAGTCGCAGGCTTGTCCCTAGGTCACTGGCCAAGGCTGCGACTGTGGGACAGTTCGGGCTCGCGAGAGGTTTGTTGTGGACGCAGAGCCGTTCGAACGGATCGAGATTGTACGTGTTGGTCCATTGCTCTGTTCCTTTGCTTCATGCATAGTCCTGGCAGCCTCAGTTCGTGCCAGCTCTGCTGCCGAGCCAGGCGAGCGCTGTGGTCTGGTCCCAGCCAATCCAGCTCTCCACGATCTGGCCGTCGACAACCTGGATGACCATGCTCCCAGTGAGACTGCTCCCGCTGTCCTCTGTCGGGCTGGGAGGCCACGTGACCTGTGGCCGGCTGCGCGCTATCCACCGCAGCCAGACCCGATCCCGTTTGGTGCGCACGTCATGGAGGGTCACCTCCAGACTCGGAAAGGCGAGGCGGTACAGCGCAACACTCACTTTGACCGCTTCGGGGCCACGGACTAGGTCGATGATCAGTCCATGGTGGTTCACGTAGGCGGGATGAAACAGTATGTCTGCCACCTCAAGCTGCCCGCTATTCCAGATTTCCCGGACGGCGCGCCGCGCCAGTGTCACGTTGAGTTCTTCCACGATGCCTTCTATCCTTCCGTCATCCGCTCCAACGGCATACGTAGAGCCTAGCAGGTGGAGCGTCCGGTGTCATGAACTTTCGTCATCACGACGCTTATGCCAGCCTGACCTCCTAAGGAGCACCGGGCGACTGTGCTTCCCGCGTGGAGGATTCTCACGGCTGGGTGTATACTGATCGACGGCAGAGATGGTCTGCCACCGACGCGGAGTCCACGCTCTATGTCTGCCGCCATGCGTCATCTGGAGACCACCGCCCGCGTGCTGCTCGTCATCGATCAGCCCGTCCTTGCCGAGTACGTCAAGCTGGCGCTCAACCATGCCACCTATCTCACGTTCGTGGCACCGACGCCGGAGGCGACCCTCGACGCGCTCACGAGTTGGCGGCCACAGCTTGCCATCGTCGACATGGATCTAACAAACGCTGAGCTACTGGACCGCTTCGCCAGCCCCACGCTCGATGCGGACCGCGTACCGATCATTGCGCTGACCCGGCGGGGCGACCTTGCGACCAAACTCGCGGCCTTCGACGCCGGGGTTGACGATATTCTGACCGTGCCCTTCTCGCCGGAGGAGTTGGTCGCGCGCCTCCTGGCGATCATGCGGCGCACGTATGGTCAGGCGGTGGTCTTCACGCCCGTACTGCGGCTAGGGGAACTCGAGATCGATATTCTGCATCGGCGGGTCGTGGCAGGCGGCTCAGAATTGCATTTGACCTCGGTAGAGCAGAGTCTGCTGTACCTGCTCGCGGCCAATGCGGGACGGCTGTTGACGCGCGACGAGATTCTAGACCAGTTGTGGGGCATGGACTACGTGGCCGAAAGCAACGTAGTGGACCGGCACATTCGCAATCTGCGCGTGAAGTTGCAGGACTCGCACCGGCGGCCGCGCTACATTGCCACAGTGCCTGGTCAGGGCTACCGCTTCGTCCCTACCTCTGAGGAGCATGGCTCCGGTGGTTAACGTCAGCCGTCCATGGCGGATGATGCAGCGGAGGAACGACGTGAGGAACACGGGTATTCTAGACAGCCGGGTGCTCCTCTGCCCTGCCCTCCTGTTCCTCACGCT
>JBBRHB010000740.1:0-2734 GCA_038223355.1 Chloroflexales bacterium | reverse complement strand
CGTATGCCGCTCGGTCTGTGCGGGGCCAAGGTTACAGCCATAGCAGAAGGTGGTGAGAATATGACGTTCGGTCGCGTTCGCAAGCTTCGGATCGAAGCCCGAGCGCGGACCGAAGTGGCGCGGCCAATCCGTCCAGTGGGCCACGGCACAGAGAATTTCGAGCACGTCGCGGTCAGGCATCCGTTCACTAATCACCGCTTCAACGGCTGCAAGCTCCTGGGGAATGGGGCGGCGTGGCAGCCGCTTCAGCGTGGGAACCCCTTCCTCGCTGATGATCAGGTCGCTTTGGTCAGGATAGCCCCAATCAACATCCTCGGCCACTCCTTTCAGCCAGATCCACAGTTGAAACACACTGCCTTGTGCACTCCCCGCGAGGCCAAGTTCCCGGCAATAATCAGCAAGGAGGGGCTGACACTCGTCCCACGACAGGAGGTGTGCCCGGTAGTCGGCGTAGCGTTCCGAGCCCTGGAGCGCGAGATCACCGGTGCGTAAGCCATCGGCAAGCGCGGTGAAGACGCACAGTTCAAACAACCGACGGTCAAACATGCGCTTTTTCCGGCGTTTGCCGTGCATGACGACCACGGTCCGCTGCCACTGCTCGTTGGCAAACGTGACGCTGACCGAGGCAGGAATAACGGCACTCCGGGTCAAGCGGAGCCGGCGCAAGAGCTCCAAGGCAGGCAGGAGGCCATCATCCTCGGTCGTTGGCGTAAAGGTGAGCAGGTCCAGCAGCCGAAAGAGGACCTTCCGGGCTCCTCGGTAGGCGATGGGCAGGAGCGGCAGGTAGTTGTTGCCATTGTAGCTTCCCAGCACCTGGCACTCAGCGAGAATCGTCTCGATCCCGCCCCGGGCTGCGAGCACCTCACGAATGTCGGCACCCAGCGTGGCATCGTCCTCGGTGTCACGGGCGACCTCCGTCACCCCACTGAGCGTCGCCAGCAACTCCTCCACCGTTGCCTGTTGCCGCTTCCGCAGTTCATCGAGCGCTTTCTGTGCGGTTTTGTGCTTTTGTCCCACATATTTGACGAACATGTCGGCCAGATCGTCTCGCGCTTGGACCTGGACGCGATGAACGAAGCACGCCAGGACCACCCAGCGTTTGGCTGCCTTGAGGTCGGTCCGGAGCGCGGCTGCATCTAGGTCGGTCGCGATCTCGGCGAACGTGGCGATCTTGCTGGGGGCGAGCGAGGCCAGCACCGGCGTCATATCGCCCAGCTCCTCAAGCCACGCGAACCGCATCTGCAACGCCTCGAAGTGGTCATGGGTCGGACGCTTGGGCATCTCCTTCAGCCGGCTGAAGGGCGAACGCCGTCGTGGTGAGGGCGTGATGAGCAAGGCATCGAGGCGCGCTGCGAGGTCGGGAGTGACCTGCTTGGCAACGCGGCGCATGATGAAGCCATTGGCCAGCGAGCGGATGCGCTCGACGAGCTTGTCGAGCGTGCTGAACGCAGGCAGTTCGATGGCTGCTTTTCGCAGCGCCTCAATGGCAACATTAATCAGATCCAGCGGTCGGTCCATCACCTGGACGGCCTCGTAGATCGCCACGGTCGCGACGTGACGGCCATGCTCGCTGTAGGCCTGCATCTGCAGATACTTCCGAATGGCCTTGGCATGGCCGCGCAGTGTTCGCTCTGCCGCATAGTTCAGGGTGAGGGTTGAGTCGAGCTGCAGACTCGTTCGAATATGTTCAATGATCGCCGGCGGAACCTGGTCGGGCTTGGGGACATAGCCCAACTGCTGGACCACTTTCAGGAGCACGACGAGATTGAAGGCTTGGTGCGGTGCGCGGGTCGCCTTGAAGGCAAAGCGCCACTCGTGCGGCGTGGGCGTGTAGTGGTCCTGGAGTTCACGACTGCTGATGAGCCGCCGGAAGCGGGGGTAGGCCGTTCGTTGAATGGATGCCATGATACATCTCCACAGTGAAACAGGAGATGAGATGGTAGCGTACCAATCCGGCTGTCACGCTCGGCGCGATGCAACCGGTGACTGCTCCTTTGGCGGGGGACCGTGCCTCCCATCTTGCTACACAGAACAGCGCTTCTAGGAAGTAGAATGGTAGGAGCGGGTATCATCGTTGGTTCAGTTCCCGCCCCGGGACACCGGTGGATCAGGCCCAATCCACGTCACAGAAGAGGTGATGACCATGACCTTGGCGTTGCCGACGATCCCTGATAGCCTGCGGGCGTGGATCCGTCACTATATCCACTTCGCGATCACCGGCGTCCGCTCACCGAACGTCGCGCAGAAAGTGACCTTGCACCTTGACCGGTTCCAGCAGTTCGTTACCCAGCGCGCTGGGCATGACTGCGTCTCCATGTGCATACGCCGGGATGTGGTGGCCTGGCAGACGGCCCTCCAGCAGACGGGCTTCGCGCCGGCAACGATCAATAACCATCTCGCGTCCCTGTCCGCCTTTACCACGTGGACGCACGCCCAGGCACCGCAGCTCTTTCCGCTCGGCGATCCGGTGAAAGGGGTTGCACCGCTGCCGCTTGGTCCGCTCGAACCACGCGCGCTGAGCAGTGAGCAACTGCAGTCGCTGAAAAGCCTGTGCGACCGCTTACCACGCGTCTACCAGTTGACGGGGCGGCGCTGGAAGGGACGTGATGCGGCACCGGTGCGTGCCCAGAGTTGCCCGTGGCGGGATCGGGCCATCATCTTCGTGCTGCTCTCGACCGGGGTGCGGCGGGAAGAGCTCATCCGCCTCGATCTTGAGCAGGTGTCGCCGCATACC
>JBBRHB010000739.1:0-2742 GCA_038223355.1 Chloroflexales bacterium | reverse complement strand
GCACCTCAGCGACCATCGTACATATTTTGGTTGTGCCTACGTCGATTCCAACGACTGTTCGGCTCATAATAATATATCCTGGCGACGCAATGTGTAAAGCCCACGTTGTTGCTCCATACGATTATAAGCGATGAAACGGGGCTATGCAACGCTATACGTGTGAATACCACATTACAAGTTTCAAGTGACGTGCCCGTAGCAAAGTGTAAAATGATTAACGATAGTAGGGCGTCTCCGGACGTAAATCCAAAAACTTAAATTGCGTTCCATCTTTCAATACAAAGCGCAAGGTGGCCAGCTTGCGATCAATCTCCCGGGAATTGCCTAAAACGACCTGATGGCCTTCGCCCATAATCAATGAAACGCCCAGTCCAGCATCCCACTCAATGCGGGTGATGGGCTGCGGCAGATCAGCACTTCGTAGACTGACCAAGCGCGCGAGTTCGACCGCATCAGGATCGACATGATCTTTGATCTTCAAGGGACGGTTAGGCGTCGTATCAACGATGCTCACCACGCTGACAAAGGTACGACTCGGCGTGGTCGTCAGCGGAGCGGTCATGGAAAGCGGCGTGGACGCAGAAAGTGGGACTGTCGCAGTGAGTGCGCCGGTGCTACTCAGCGGCACGCTGCCGGTAAGTGTGCTGGTCTGGGTCAGGCTTTGCCCGGCTACAGGTAACTTAGGCGCGGGCGGCTGAGGCAACACTTGATCAACGACTAACCCATCCGACGTCACGGCAAAGACTTGCCCGTCATGCAGCCAACGAATATCGGGCTGACGTTCGCCGATGGTCACGACGACGGCATCGGGCAGTTGTAGGCGAACCTTGACCGTTTCCACATATGGACTTTCGGCAATCCGACCACGAATATCATTGGGGTGCACGAACCAGATCGACTGGCCGGTGGCCTGGGCGAAGCGCGTCACATCCGCCGTGCTCAGCGCCCGATTGCCTACAGCTTTGACGGTTTGGACCGTAAAGCGCGGCGAAGTCAGCGCGATGTAGCCGAGGCCGCCGCTCAAGCCCACCAACAGCAGCGCCAAAAGCTTGCCGTTACGCACCAGCCCGACGAACCAGCGTCGCAGGCCAGGTCGCGCCTGCCGCTTCGTACCTTTTTTTCCTTTAACCGCCACAGCGTCTCATCTCAGTCCTCATGCCACGTCCTGCGGCTCGCGTACTCGCCGGTCGGCGTGTCGCTCGATCGCCAACTCGATCAAGCGGTCCAGCAGCGCACCATAGGACAAACCGCTTTTTTCCCAAAGCTTGGGATACATTGAACCGCTCGTAAAACCAGGAAACGTATTAAGCTCATTCAGATAGACGTGGCCACTGTCTTTATCGATCAGAAAATCTACCCGGGCCAGGCCGGCACCATCGATTGCTTTAAAGGCCGCTAGCGCCAGCGCTTGGATGTGGCGGGTCGTCGCCTCATCCAAAGGAGCCGGAATCAGATAACCAGTTTTGCCTTCGAGATATTTGTCGGCATAGTCATACCATTCATTGCCGGGCACAATCTCACCGAGCACCGAGGCCTGCGGATCGTCGTTGCCCAGTACCGCAACCTCGACCTCACGCGGCGTAATACCCTGCTCGACAATGAGGCGCCGGTCATGCTGGGCAGCCAGATCGAGGCCGACCACGAGTTCGGCGCGGTCACGACACTTGGATACGCCAACACTCGACCCCGCATTGGCCGGCTTGGTGAAAACGGGATAGTGCAGGGTGTGCTCGACATGGGCAATGATTGCAGTGCGTCCATGATCCCACTCACTACGCGCCATTAGCAGATACGGTAACTGCGGCAGACCGGCCGCCGCGAAGGCGGCTTTGGCGATGCCTTTATCCATACCAACCGCTGCGGCCAACACGTTACAGCCGACGTAAGGTACATCCGCCAACTCCAACAGACCTTGCAGCGCACCGTCTTCGCCGTAAAGGCCATGCAGCACCGGAATAATCACATCAACCTGCGTGGGCTCGGCATCCGGCAGGCGACCTGCAGTTGTGCGTAAGGCAGTGGCGTCGGCAACGATGCCCGGCGCAGGCATATGACTTAATTTCTGGGGCTCGGCGGCTTGCTCCAGGGCGAGCAACGGATCACCACCCATTACCCAGCGGCCTTGCTTATCGATGCCGATTGGCACAACCTCATATTTGGTCTGATCCAGGACCGCCATTACTGAGCGGGCCGACTTCAACGACACCTCGTGCTCGCTGTTGCGCCCACCAAAGATTACGCCGATCCGTCGCTTGGCTGCCACCACGCTACTCCATTCCTGTTTTTAGGCTGCTCCACCAACGATCTGAACTTCCAACTCAAGCTCGATGCCCAGGCGGTGCAGCACCTGCTCACGCATCAGATCGGTTAAACGCAACACATCACCGGCCGTCGCACCACCGAGGTTAACAATATAGTTGGCATGCTTGCTAGAGACCTGCGCACCGCCGATCTGCGCCCCTTTTAGGCCCGCAACTTCTAGCAAGCGGCCTGCCGATTCGCCCGGCGGATTCTTGAAGGACGAGCCACAGGATGAGCCACTAGGCGTCTTCGCTTTGCGCGCCGCAGCAGTCGCAGCGATCGCGACGCCAAGCTGGGCGGGATCAGCGCGATACAAGGCAAGTTCCGCTGCCAGCACCACCGTGGCCGGCGTAAGGTCGAAAGCATGGGCTTTGAGTACGCTCGTCCGGTAGCCGTACTCGAACTGTGCGGCACTCCATTCGGCAGTTGTGCCATCGGCAA
>JBBRHB010000738.1:0-2747 GCA_038223355.1 Chloroflexales bacterium | reverse complement strand
GCCGGAGCTCTGGCGTTGTTGGTGACGCATGGTTTTCACGTCACCCAACAGACCGCCGAGCAGCAGAGCATCGCTGGCCTTGATGCCCAAGGGCGGGACGCTCTGCGCGTACTTGTGGGAGGAGAGGGACAACTTACAACCAACTACCTGAGCCAACCTGCGCGCGCCAGTCGCATCGCGGCCGAGTATCTCGGGGCAGTAGAGCGACAGACAGGAGCTAGTGGAACTGCCCCTTTGCCGCCGTTAACCCGCCACGCCGATGGCCATGTCTTTGACTCGAGGCCTGCACGCCAGAGCGATTTGTTCATTCCGAACTTTATCCCACCAGCTGATCCGGCTGCGCTGCGCGCTGCTCGTGACTCGGCAGGACTTGACGGGCTCGTGCCGACGTTGTTGAACCTCAATCCTCAGGCAGTCGCCCTGTATTACGTAAACCCACAACCAGTCACCCGCTACTATCCAAAGGGCACTCTTGAAGGTAACGTACCAGGGAATGTAAATGTGACGCAAGAGCCGTGGTTTGCCCCCACCGGCCCGCAGGCCAACCCGACCCGCCGAACTACGTGGTCGCCCCTGTATCTCGATGGTGCAGGCAATGGGTTGATGATTACCACCTGCACACCGGTCTATAACGGTGACGTGTTCGATGGCATGGTTTGCCTTGACGTCACGCTCCGCCAGATGCTTGATCACCTGAATGCGCTCAAGATGACGCCACATACCTTCGCCTTCTTGACCGATACCTCCGGACACCTCATTGCTGGTGCACCGGCGGCGATCAAGGCCTTGACGGGCTACGACACAATCCCGATCCCACAGGACCGTACCCAGCCGATCGGTCTGGCTATTGCCGATGCCAAGGTCCGTGACGTTCTTCAAAAGATTGGAAACGACACCCAGACCGTCGAAATCGGCAACCAGCAGATGTTCGTGGCAACGGCGCAACTCGGCGATCCGGGTTGGCGTCTGGTCGTGGCGGCGCCAGTTGCCGAAGTGACACAGCAATCTAGCAGTGTCGTTGGTGCCATCAAAACCGGCACGGCGACAACAATTCGCTCGACCATTGAACTCATGGCCGCCTTTTTCTTCCTCGCGTTAGTTGGGGTGGCCCTCTTCAGCCTCCGCCTCATCCGTCCCATTGCTACCCTGGTTGCAGGTACGCAAGCTGTAGCGGGTGGTGACCTCAACACCACGCTCCGGATCGAATCACGGGACGAACTCGGTACATTGGCCGCCTCATTCAACCAGATGACCGAACGACTCCGCGTGCAACGCACAACAAGTGAGCAGGCCCGGCTTGCAGCTGAAAAGGCTAACCGCGCGAAGAGCGAGTTCCTTGCAACAATGAGCCATGAAATCAGGACGCCGATGACGCATGTGATCGGTATGGCCGAGCTCTTGCTCGACACACCGCTTGATGTACCCCAACGCGAGTACGCGAGCGTAGTGCGGGAGTCGGCCCAACACCTCCTTATGCTGCTGAATGACTTGCTAGACTTTTCTAAGATTGAGGCGGGCAAGCTGACGCTCGACGAGGGTGATTTCGCTCCGCGAGCACTCGTTGCATCCACGCTGGAACTGGTGCGGCCACGCGCCCAGCAACAGCAACTCGCTCTAAGAGCAGTAGTTGCTCCTGACGTCCCGCTACTACTCCACGGTGCCGCTGATCGCCTACGCCAGGTCATACTGAACTTGGTCGGCAATGCCGTGAAGTTCACGGCCCACGGTGAGGTGGTGCTAGAGATGAGGGTCGAAGAGATGATGCCGGCGAGCGTCAAGCTGCATGTGGCCGTGCGCGATACCGGCATGGGGCTCTCAACCACCGCACTGAGCCAGCTCTTTCAACCCTTCATGCAGGTTGATAGTTCCAACACGCGGAAGTACGGCGGCACGGGACTGGGGCTAGCCATTTCAAAGCAACTGGTGGAGTTGATGGGGGGGAGGATCGGTGTAGACAGCGTGGAAGGTCACGGGAGTACCTTTTGGTTCACGGTGCCAATTATGGTAGCGGTTGCAGGCTCCGAAGTTGCAGCAACTCCTACCTTATCGACTCAAACCCAAGCTGTTGACGAAGGCGCCCACCTGCTGCCCGACAATCTCATTTTGCTGGCGGAGGATAACCCGGTGAATCAGAAGCTGGCGTTGCTTCAACTGCGTAAGCTCGGCTACCGGGCAGATGTGGTGAGCGATGGGCGTGCGGCGGTGGCAGCAGTAGAGCGTGGCGGTTACGCATTAGTTCTAATGGACTGCCAGATGCCGGATTTGGATGGCTTCGCGGCAACTGCTGCTATCCGCGCACTGGAGCATAGCCAGTTATTAGAAGGAGGCCAGCACATACCAATTGTAGCATTGACGGCCAGCGGTGTGGAGGGCGACGAGGAAGCGTGTCTAGCGGCAGGGATGGACGATTACCTGTCCAAGCCGGTGAAGATGGACGCACTGCGGGCGACGATCGAGCGCTGGCTGCCTGTCATGGATACAATTCAGGAAGCGTACACCGGCCCGTAGCCACAGAGTGTTATTGGCCTGGTCTTCTCGTTTATGATAGGCCTGCCGCGACACTGGCGTCCGGCACCTATCACAGGAGACCACACCATGACTCGAATTGTGCGCGCCCCGCACGGCACCACCCTGCGCTGTAAAGGGTGGGGGCAAGAAGCAGCGTTGCGCATGCTTATGAACAACCTGGACCCGGATGTAGCTGAAGATCCGGCCAATTTGATTGTGTATGGTGGCACCGGCAAGGC
>JBBRHB010000737.1:0-2750 GCA_038223355.1 Chloroflexales bacterium | reverse complement strand
TCGGGGGTGTTTGGCGGGATAGTTCTTGCTAGAGTTTGTTCTTGAGGCACGTGGTATTGTTTATGGGGGCAGGTGCATGCCTGCCAAAGAATGAAGGAGTTGGCTATGGCAACGCCGTTAAGTACACCGAATCCGCAGCGCGTCAAGAATCATTTGGAAAAGCTGCACGACTATGGCCAAAGCGTTTGGTATGACAACATTAGTCGCGATTTGATCAAGCAAGGTGGCTTGCAAAAGCTGATCGATGAGTCGGGCGTCCGGGGTGTCACCTCTAATCCGACCATCTTTGCGAAGGCGACCGCCGAAAGCAAGATGTATGATGACGAAATCCGCGAAGGCATCGACAAGGGCCTCGACGCCGAGCAGATTTTTGAGAACCTGGCCGTCGCTGACATTGGCGCTGCTGCCGATATTTTTCGGCCGCTCTACGACCAGAGCAAGGCTGTTGACGGCTATGTTAGCATCGAAGTCTCGCCGAGTCTAGCTCATAATTCCGAGACAACCGCAATCGTGGCGCGCCGGCTCTGGAAGGCGATCAATCGTCCTAATATTATGATCAAGGTCCCGGCGACACCCGAAGGGCTACCGGTGATCACGACCCTAATTGGCGAAGGCATAAATGTTAACGTCACCCTTATCTTTGGCCTTGAACGCTACAAACAGGTTATTGATGCGTACATTACCGGCCTCGATCAGGCTATTGCTGGTAATCGTCCCCTGAACACCATTGCATCGGTCGCCAGCTTTTTCGTGAGCCGGGTGGATACGCTGGTCGACAAGCGGCTTGATGCCAAAATCAAAGCCGCAACCGGAGCTGAGGCCGAGCATCTCAAGAGCTTGCTGGGCAAAGCTGCCATTGCCAACGCAAAGCTGGCCTATGAGCTGTTCCTCCAGACGTTCCATGGCCAACGGTTTGAGGCATATCGCGCCAAAGGGGCGCAGGTTCAGCGGCCCGTGTGGGCCAGCACCAGTACCAAGAATCCCAACTACCGTGATGTGCTCTATGCCGAACAACTAATCGGTATGGAAACGGTTGATACAATGCCACCACAGACGATTGTGGCTTTTGCAGACCATGGGGAGGTTTGTGGAACGGTGACCGAAGGTGCAAAACAGGCGCATGAGGTTTTCCGCGAGCTAGCCGATGTGGGCATCCACATGGAACAGGTGGGCCAGCAACTGGAAGACGAAGGGGTTACATCGTTCGCAAACTCATTCAAGGAGTTATTGCAAACGATCGACGGGAAGCGCCACGCCGTAGCAGCGGCCAGTTAAGTCTCGGGACGACATAGTCGACTATAATTCCTGCGAAGGCCTCAACTCCCGCTTGATCGACAACGGAGTCGAGGCCTTCCTTACCTGTTATCTGATGTCTATCGTATGGTAAGGAGACGAAAATGTGATGGGTCAAACACGGATTAATCCGCGCTTGCTCATGGTCGCAGCGGTCGGGGCACTCATTGTAGCCCTAGTCAGTCTGGCAATCAGCTCCTTAGCGGTGAGTGCGATGGGCTGGCTGGCTTTTGAAATTCTTGCGATCTTGAGTGCAATTTTGATATCGACGCCTGGTGGGGCTACGTCACGTGCATCGGTGAACGTTGTGGCTCCTCTGGCCACGCATACGCCAATTGCGAAAATTTACGATAGCGCGACGGAGCCTGTAGTCCGCGACGATGCTGCATAGCATCGGTGAAACATATGTTGCGGGCGTCCTGCTCCTTACATTGTTTTCGCTTCTCGTGCTGCGGATGCGGGCCGAACTGGTGGCGCTATTGGTACTGATAGCGCTCGAAATTCCAGGGGTGCTGACGCGCGATGAAGCGCTATCGGGCTTCAGTAACAGCGCTGTAATCACGATTATTGGTCTCTTTGTCCTTAGTTCAGCACTAGAACGCACCGGCGTCGCCGATCGCATGGCCGAACTGCTGGTGCGGTTGGGCGGTACATCTGAAAGCCGCCTGATCCCACTGGTCATGCTGGCGACAGCCGGCTTATCGCTCGTCATGAATAATATTGCGGCGGGTGCAGTGGTCTTGCCGGCGGCTGTGACGGTTGCCAGGCGTGTCAAGGTCGCGCCTGCCAGACTCTTGATGCCGCTGGCCTTTGGTGCATCGCTCGGTGGCATGGCGACGGTTTTTACAACCGCCAATATTTTGATGAGCAATACCCTGCTCGCCGCCGGCTTTGGGCCGCTGACATTCCTCGATTTTTTGCCGGTCGGCGCGTTGCTCGTGGCGGGCGGTATCGCCTATATGGTGCTCATTGGCCGGCGACTCTTACCGAGTGTTGATCCGTATGCCGAGGTCAGTCGTGCGGTCACGCTCCAAGACGCCTACCAGCTGCAGGAACGTTTGTGGGAAGTCCAAGTTCCCGCTACATCATCTTTAGCCGGACAACGTCTGGCGGAGGCGGACCTTGGCGAGCGCTTGGGTGTGACGGTAGTAGCCGTTTTTCACGGCCAAACAGCGCAGCTAACACCTGGGCCGGAGACCACCCTGCATGCCGGCGATGTACTCTTGGTGGCTGGTCGTGAGGCACAAGTTCGCTGCTTGCCGGATGTCACTGTTGGTCGTGCTACCCATGCCGCCGGTTACTTTGCGAATCCCAAAGTGCAAATGGCCGAGGTTATTGTCGCACCGCGCGCGATGATCTTGGATCGTTCTCTCAAAGAGTTAGAGTTTCGGCGCCGGTATGGCATTACCGCCGTAGCGGTCTGGCGTGACGGCGTGGCACACCGCACACATGTTGGT
>JBBRHB010000736.1:0-2754 GCA_038223355.1 Chloroflexales bacterium | reverse complement strand
GAGCTCCTACTTTCGCTGTGCTGCAGTCGGATCGATCTTCTGCGCCGCCAGAGGCCGCACTTCCGTGAGTTTCACGCGCCCCGGATCGGCCAGGAAAAGGCGCATGAGCTCGCGCCTCTCCTGCAGCGTCATGGGCACGATCTTGTAGCTGTGAACACCGGGTAGATTGTCGACGGCGGCCGGCTGCGGCGTTCCAGCGTTCGGTATCGGCGGTGCGGGGGCTGGAGTCTGGGCAAGCGGCATTCCCGGCAGCGCGCTTGCGAGCAGCGCGCCGATGGTCCAGGCAGCGAATAGAGGCTTCGACTGGCGTGGCTTCATCACGTCCTCCCTGGCAAAGGTCAGGCTAAGCGAAGGCCGATCAATTCCACTTGCCGCTATTCCAGGCAAAGCAGTTCCAGTAGCCCGTGCCCGCGGCGGGAAGCACGACGATCTTCTCCGACGTGCGATTGCCGTTGGCATCGTAGGCGTAGGCGATGCAGACCCCGGTATCGTAGATCGCACCGCTGATGCGGCCCAGGGCGTCGTAGGTGTAGGTCACCGCACCGGTGGCGGCATCCGCGCGTCCCGCCATGGTGGCGAGAGAGATGCCGATCGTCACCAGACCGCCATAGCGACGCAACAGTTGTATCGAGCGAGGCATATGTACGCTCCGTTGAGGGTGTGCAGTATGCCATGACTCTCCTAGGTTGTATACTCTCAAAGAATCCGATACTCTACTTAACGCTCAAGTCGGTGGAGGTCGCAATGCTGCTACGATTTCTCTGCACGTTGTCGGGAGTATTGCTGACAGCCGGTGGGGCGCTCGCGCAGGGTTGCACTGGCGGTCTGCCGTGGACCTTCTCGAGCGGTAGTGTCGCCGATGCGTCACAAGTCAACGCCAACTTCAACTACATCGTGACCTGTTTCGCGACGCTTGGCGCCAACACCTTAACTGCCGCCCAGACCTTGCCGGGAAATCCGACGTCAAGCCTCCAGGCCGCTACGAAGCAATACGTGGATTCGAGCGGCGGCAGCAGTGTTCCTCGTCGCCAGACCGCAACGGCTGGTCCGATGACCACACCGGGGGCCGCAAATTTCCTTCCTGCAACATCGACCAGCCTGTCGATTACGTCCGTGAACATAAGCAGCATGACGCCTCTTGCCGTCGCGGCAGCAAACAATGTGAGTTCGACCAGCGGCGCCCAGGTGGACGTTGTCGGCGTCAGCACGAGCAATCTGACCTGGAGTGGCCTGACTGCGAGTACGACAAACTTTCTGTACGTGACCGTTGCTTCGAGCGCGCTGACGACAGCGTCCACGACCTTGGCACCGATCTACCAATGGGCGGGTGCCGTGTCGACGACCGCCGGTCAGTTCACCTTCAATATTGCAGAGATGCGAGGCTATCTCGGCAACGGATCGACGGCCCCGCAGATATCGGCGGTTTTCGTCGGAGAAGCCGCCACGGGTGCCAGCACCGTCACCAGCACTATCGGTTATGCCTACAACGGCCTGTACGAGAGCGCGTTCACGGGGACATTGCCGGCAGCAAACACGGCGGTCAACGCCATCCACAATATCGGTGTGCCGCCTCGTTTCCTCGACTGGATCATCGAGAACACGACGGCCGAATTTAACTATGTGATTGGCGATCAGCTTCACGCCCAAGCGTTGGAATCCAACCCTAGTAGCCTTCTCGGTGCGCCAGCGCTGTCGGCTAACAGGCTCACGATGAGCATGATTGGCACCGGGGCCGCGCCATGGAGCACGCTCAACAAGACGGCTCCTGCTGGTTCGCAGTCACCCCTTACGGCGGCGAGCTGGAGGTACAAATTCGTGGCTCAACGAGGGTGGTAGACGAGTCCTATGAGTGCCGAGGGGAGCAGAAACGAGTGCTAGAGCTCAGCGCGTCTTCAAGACACTTGTGGGCAATGGTCGCGGTTTGGCGACTGTCACCTGGAGCCACGATGAGGATGGCGGTAACCGCAAGAGCTACTACGTCGGTCGCGTCGGTCCGCGCCTCCCGACCCCGGGCACGCATTCCGGTGGGTTGCACCTCGTCCGAACGGCCTTGCAAGTGTGTTGGTTGTTCACAATAAAAATATGTAAACGCCTCACGGAATCCTCAACCATACGCTGTGGCAACTGTAACAACGGCGCAAGGATGAACCATACGTTGCGGACCGCAGGTATATTCTAGACGCTGAACCTGATGCTGCAGGAAGGAAAGTTCGATGAAAAATATTTCCTGGATTGTCATCGCATTGATGGTGTTCGCGCCCGACCGAGTAAGCGCCCAAACATGCACAGTCCCGAATTCCTTCGTAAGCGGCACGACTGCAGACGCTGGCCAGGTCAACGCTAATTTCGCGGCGCTCTTGACCTGCGTTAATGCGGCGACGGCCAGCCTCGCTCCACCGCAAGGTCGTTTGACGCTCGTAACTGCCACTCCTGTCATGATTTCAAGTCAGAGCAGCAAGACGATCGTCTACTATACGCCTTACATCGGCAATCAGGTGCTGATCTACGACGGCACCAGCATGATTTCGACTAGCTTTGCCGAACTATTCAACATCACGACCAATAGCAGCCCCGGCAACGCAGGGCCCGCGGCTGTCGCAGCGAACAGCAACTATGACCTCTTCGTCTGGTCGAACAGCGGCACGGTAACGCTCACCCGAGGGCCCGCCTGGACGTCCGACACTGCTCGTGGCACCGGTGCAGGTACGACGGAACTGCAAACCACAAATGGCCTGCGAACAAACAAGAACGCAG
>JBBRHB010000735.1:0-2758 GCA_038223355.1 Chloroflexales bacterium | reverse complement strand
ATCCTGTCCGCTAACCGGCACCGGCTTATCATGCAACACCGCATCAACGAACGCAGCCAGCTCGGCCACATAGCTCTCGGTGTAGCGCGTCATGAAAAAGTTGAGCGGCAAATCATGGTGGACGCTGTCGGCGGTACTAATCACCGCCGTATTGGGATAGTTATTATCGATCCGGATCGTGCCCGCACTGCCCAGGATTTCAACCCGCTGATCATAGCCATAGACCGCCCGCCGGCTATTATCAATCGTGCCAATCGTGCCGTTCGCAAACTTAAGCAGAATGACCGCCGTATCAACATCACCCGCCGCCCCAATCGCGGGGTCGACCATTACGCTGGCCGCTACATACACCTCCTCAACCTCGATGCCAATCAAGAAGCGCGCCATGTCGAAGTCGTGAATGGTCATGTCCAAAAACATGCCGCCCGAGACCTTGATATACGCGAGCGGCGGCGGAGCGGGGTCGCGACTAATAATATGCAGTAGTTCCGGCTGGCCGATCTCACCACGCACCACGGCTTCTCGCACGCGCCGAAAGTTGGCGTCGAACCGCCGGTTAAAACCGACCTGTAGTTTCACCGCGGCCTGCTCCACCGCCTGGAGCGCCGCATCAATCGCCGGCAGGGCCAGCGCAATCGGCTTTTCGCAAAAAATATGCTTACCGGCCTGCGCGGCCTCGGCAATCATCTGCGCGTGGGTGTCCGTCGCGCTACAGATCACGACGGCTTCAATCTGCGGATTCGCCAGCACGGCATGATAATCCCCCACCGCCTGCGGAATACCATACTGCCGCGCACAGGCGCGGGCTGCGTCCTCGACCAGATCGGCCACCATTAGCACCCGGGCAGCAGGAATGCGGCTGGCGAGACTTGCGGCGTGGACCTGCCCAATCCTGCCCGCACCTATCAAACCAATATGCAACGAATCGGCTAGCATGCAGCTGCTCCTAGCGTGCTAAAGACCAATAGACGTAAGATAGGACCGGTTGCGCTCGGCGCTTGCCCGGGGTGCGCCCATGCCCGGCAGGACATCCTGCTCCACCGTGATCCAGCCGCGATACTCCCGCTCACGCAGCCAACCAATCACCGCCGGAAAATCAACGGCTCCCTGGCCGAGTTCGCAAAACAGTCCGCGTTGAACCGCCGTGAAATAGTCCCAACCTGCGCTACGTGCGCGGTCGGCGATGCGTGGCGCACAATCCTTGAAATGCATATACCAGATGCGATCACCAAAGCGCCTCAGTCCCGCCAAGACCGCCGTGCCATCGTTACGTCCCATACCATACAAATAGGGACCCGTATCGAAGACCAGCCCGACGAGCGCCGGATCGGTATATTCCAGAAAGCGCGCGATTTCCTCCGGCGTTTCGACCCACCCGCCACAGTGATGGTGAAACACCGTGCGCAAGCCGGTCGCAGCGCGCACGGCCCGTGCAATGCGCTCGGTCCCCCTGGCAAAGATGGTCCACTCCGCATCGCTGAGGCCCATCTCTGGTGTAATGCGCCCTGCCTGCTGTGTCCGGCTCACGTCCGTGCCGTTCGCATCGGCCAGCACTAGGAACGGACGCTCCCCCGCAGTACTGGCAGCCAGTAAACGCGCCACCTTGAGTGCGCTTGCCTCGCCTGCCCCATGCGCAGCCTCATCCTTTAGCGCGACCGGCACGAAGGCGCCTGTAAGCGTCAGCTTACGCCGGCTGAGTTCCGCACGTAAGCCAGTCGGCTCCGTGGGCAAAAAGCCCCAGTCGCCCAGCTCGGTACCGGCGTATCCGGTGTCGCGTAGTTCATCCAGCATCTGCGCCGGCTCGATGCGTGCCCCCTCCAGCCCCTCGAACTCCAGCGTGCCCCACGAACAGGGTGCGTTGCCGATCTGGATCTCAGTCATTCTGTTGCCCCGCTGCCTTGAACTCGTCGTCGCGAGGCAAAAAGGTTCGCTCTGTCGCCCGCATCGCTTCCCAAGCCTGCCGCGCCGCCTGGACAGTAGCTGCGTTACTGACTTCCGCGACGGGCACATCCCACCAGCTCTCGTAGCCCGGAATATCTTGCCAGCGATCATTATGGATCGCGATCACGGTCGTATGATCCGTCAGCTTGGCTGCCGCCATCGCGGCAACAAAGTCGTCGTAGCTGGCACATTCGAGCACTTCAGCCCCCAGGCTCCGCGCGTTGGCGGCCAGATCGACCGGTAACACTTCGACTGCTGTCCCCGCCGCATCACTCGGCAGCACGCCGTTTTGTGGATAGGCATAGCGTGTGCCGAAGCCCTCTTGACCCAGCGAGCGACTTAATGCACCGATGCTCTTATACCCGGCGTTGTCCAGCAGCACAATAATCAGCTTATACCCCTCCTGGATCGAGGTCACGATCTCACTGCTCAACATCAGGTACGAGCCGTCGCCGACCATCACATATACGTCGCGTTCGGGCGCGGCCATCTTAATACCCAGCCCGCCCGCAATCTCATATCCCATACACGAATAACCGTATTCCAGATGGTAGTTTTTGGGATGGCGCGCCCGCCACACCTTATGCAGATCGCCTGGCAGACTCCCGGCGGCTGCGACCATGATCGCCTGCGGGTCGCTCAGCTCGTTCACCGCCCCGATCAGTTCACCCTGGCTCGGCAGCGGCGTGTGACGAAGACCGTAAATGCGCTCAACCTCGGCGTCCCACTCCGCATGTAGCAGTTCAACTATCGAGCGGTAATCGCCCGCCACCTGATAGCCTTCGAGCAGCTCCGCCAGCTCGCGTAGCGTCACCTG
>JBBRHB010000734.1:0-2762 GCA_038223355.1 Chloroflexales bacterium | reverse complement strand
GGTCGTGTCGGCCTCGCCCTTATCGAAGGAAGTTGACACAGTACGACGGCTGGAAGCTGCTGGCGCAGCGGCG
Source organism: Chloroflexales bacterium (assembly GCA_038223355.1). Taxonomy (GTDB): domain Bacteria; phylum Chloroflexota; class Chloroflexia; order Chloroflexales; family Kallotenuaceae; genus JACDGP01. Next base: position 2,689 of record JBBRHB010000734.1, on the reverse strand, counting down.
GTCGTCATGTACTCGTTGTTCGAAGAGCAGATCACGCACGAAAGTCTGGCCTTGGATCAGTATCTAACCCACGGGAGCGACAGCTATGCCGAGGCACTGTCGTACTTTCCCGATCTCGATCACTACAATCTCACACCCGAGGCCTATCTCGACCATTTACACCAGCTCAAGCAGGCGGTTGAGATTCCCGTCATTGGCAGCCTGAACGGTGTTTCGACCGGCGGCTGGATTGAGTACGCCCGCAAGATGCAGGAGGCAGGTGCGGATGCGTTAGAACTCAATCTCTACTACCTGGCGACCGATCCCGAAGTCACTAGCGCCGCGCTCGAAGCGAGCTACGTTGATCTGGTCAAGCAGGTGCGTGGGAGTGTTACCATTCCGCTCGCCCTCAAGCTCAGCCCATTCTTTACCGCGCTGCCAAACTTGGCCCGTCGCTTCGTGGAGGCTGGAGCGAACGGTCTCGTGCTTTTCAACCGCTTCTATCAGCCCGATTTCGATCTCGAAACATTAAGTGTCGTTCCTAGCCTGCACCTCAGCACGTCACAGGAACTGCGACTGCCTCTGCGCTGGATCGCCATCCTCTACGGTCGGGTAGACGCCGACCTTGCCCTCACCAGCGGTGTTCATACTGCCACTGATGTGATTAAAGCGATGATGGCCGGTGCCAACGTTGCCATGCTGACCTCGGAACTCCTCGCCCATGGCATCGAGCGACTCGAAGAGATTTTGAATGATATAGTGGTGTGGATGACAACCTGTGAATACGAGTCGATCAGCCAGATGCGGGGCAGCATGAGTCAACGCGCAGTCGCCGAGCCGGCCGCCTTTGAGCGGGCGAACTACCTTAAAGTCCTTAATACACTCGATGCTCAACTGCCTCATCACCAGTGGTAAAGGAAGCTGTATGGGTCAGAATACTCCCCTTCTCACGATCAATACCGGCTCATCGAGTCTAAAGGCTTCGGTGTATGTAGTCGAGCCGGTCGAGACGTTGGCCCTCGCCATCGAGATCGAGCGGATTGGTCAGCAGGGGAGCCGCATGCGGATTACCGATGCAAACGGCCATTCCCTGCATGATCAACCACTGGAGCGTCCAAGCCATGAGGTCGCATTCGAGACAATGCTGGCATGGCTTGCTGAACACGGCTGGGCTGATCAACTCCAAGCAGCCGGCCATCGTGTGGTCCATGGCGGCCCGCACTATCGCGAGCCCCAGCTACTCACGCCGGCAATCTTCGGGGCATTGGAGCAGTGCGTTGCGCTGGCACCCGAGCACATCCCACAAGCACTCAGTGCCATGCGTGCCCTGACCAAGGCCTATCCCGCCCTGCCACAGGTTGTCTGCTTCGATACGGCCTTTCATCGTACGATGCCGACCGTCGCGCAGTTGTTTGCTCTGCCGCGCCGTTTCTTCGATGCGGGCATTATGCGCTATGGTTTTCACGGGCTGTCATACGAATACATTCTGCAGGAACTGCAGCGGATCAACCCTGCCGCAGCGCAGGGAAGAATCATTATTGCGCACCTGGGCAATGGCGCGAGCATGGCCGCCGTCCGTGACGGCGTGGGCATCGACACCACGATGGGCTTGACCCCCACCGGTGGCTTAGTAATGGGCACGCGCCCTGGCGATCTTGATCCCGGCATCTTGTTATACCTGTTGCAATCCGAGGGACTGAGTACCGCCGATCTGAGCTTGCTTCTGAATAAGCAGGCTGGTTTGCTTGGTGTTTCAGGCAGGAGTAGTGATATGCAGGAACTGCTGGCCGCCGAAACGACTGACCCACATGCGGCCGAAGCCATCGCGCTGTTTTGTTACCAGGCTAAAAAATTTGTGGGCGCGCTCGTGGCAGCACTGGGCGGCCTCGACACGCTCGTTTTTACCGGTGGAATTGGGCAACATGCATCACCAATCCCCACGCGCATCTGTGCCGGCTTGGAGATCTTTGGCATCCAGCTTGATTCGGAGCGCAATGCCGCCCACGCAGCCGTCATTTCCCGTGCTGATAGTCCTGTCACGGTGCGCGTTATGCCGACTGACGAAGACCGCATGATTGCGCGGCATACCTATCGTCTCATGACCGGGGAGGGAGTATCCCATGTGGAGATTTGATTCGACCATCTCAAGTACTGTTCATGGCGACGGCTCTGTTCCGAGCCCAGACGCCGGAGCTGTAGTTGGCCCGTTGTCCGCTGAGTTGCTCGACCAGATGCAGCGCTACTGGCAGGCGACCAACTACCTCACGATCGGGCAGATTTACCTGCGCGCGAATCCACTGCTGCGCGAACCATTGCGTCCAGAGCATATTAAACCCCGGCTGCTGGGCCACTGGGGCACGTCGCCTGGCTTGAATATGCTGTATATCCATCTCAATCGATTAATTCAAGAACATGACGCCAACATCATTTTTCTGGCTGGCCCGGGCCACGGCGGACCGGCTGTGCTGGCGAACGTCTATCTTGAAGGCACCTATTCCGAGGTGTATTCGGCGATCACGCAGGATACGGCGGGCCTGCTGCGCCTGTTTTGCCAGTTTTCCACACCCGGTGGCGTGCCCAGCCATGTGAGCGTGCCTACGCCCGGCTCGATTCATGAGGGTGGCGAGTTGGGCTATGTCTTGGTCCATGCCTTTGGCGCCGCTTTCGATAATCCCGACTTGATTGTTGCCGCCGTCGTTGGCGATGGTGA
>JBBRHB010000733.1:0-2767 GCA_038223355.1 Chloroflexales bacterium | reverse complement strand
TGAATCTTGCGGAAAATGAGAGGCTACCTACACACACTTGAGATCCTGCCATACCGGCGTGACAAGCCGATGACAAGTGGGCAAGGTGAGCGTGATAGCAGTTATCGAATCCCGAGGGAAATGCCGCAGATGTACAGCAGCAAAATGCCCCGGGCCGTTTCGACCTGGGGCACTTGGTGGGTTGTGCGGACTGGAATGGCGGGCTAGTGTTCTGCCTCGGTGACAATGCGTCGCCAGTAGGCCACGGTGGCCCAGGCGGCTTCCAGGTCATAGCGGAGATAGTGCTCGTAGCGGTCGAGCGGCACGAGGAGCGCTTTGCCGGGGCCCCAGACGGTGGCCCGCAGGCTATCGTAGGCGCTTTGTGCCGCTTGCAGCCGGCTACGTCGTTCATCACGGGTCAGTGGTAGATTACGGCGGGGGGTGCCGGTGGTCGTTGAACTGGGCGCATACATGGCAGCCATGGGCGTGTGCCTCCTTGCTGTACCTGTACTCATCTCGGGCATGGAGCGGGGGGGTATAGTATCGTACTATACGCGATCCCTGAATATCTGTCATTGTGCAAATGCACTAAGCTTTTTGGCTTAGAATCGTGCACCTTGCGCCCTATGTAGATGTTCAGTGACTCAGCGACTGCCGGTTCAGTTCGTTAATATAGGTCAGCAGTTGCCAGATTTGATCATTCGACAGTCGCGGGCCGAAGGCCGGCATGCCGCGGCCCGGAATACCATCTTTGGTCCAGCCGAAGAGTAATTCCTGGCTGTGGGTCGCATAATGCGGGATGGTGAAGTTGGCGGCCGGCACCGGCAGGGTACGGGCTGCAGGTCCGTTGCCCTCGCCGGTGACACCATGACAGGGTGCGCATTCGCGCAGATAGAGATCCTTGCCTTGTGCCAGCACCGCAGGAGTCGCTACAGTATAGGGGTTGCGCGGTGTGAACAGCTGGCCCAGGTAGAAAGGGATCGTACAACTGGCGACCGACAAGGCAACCAGGGCTTGCATCGCCCGCAGCGCCCGGCGGCGGCCCGCGCCACGCACCACGATCGCGACCGGCGCGAGCAAGAGGCCCATCAGGAGCAGTCCGAAGGCAATTTGCATATAGAAAGGGAGCGCCAAACGTTGCCACAACGACATGCGACCGTCCTCCTGTTGCATGGTACACGCTTTGCCGGCGCGTGGGCCTGGCGGAAGGTACACTGTTTGCTGCTATACTAGCCAAGAGTACATGACAGCGATGATCGGAAGATACGTTTGGCCCGCCAGCTGGTTCGTTTCGTGGTTGATGATCCTGTTCTTAAGCAGCTGTGGTAATCTGCCGCCGCGCGCTAAAGGTCCCGTGCGGGTGGTGGCAACCATTGCTCCGTTAGCCGATTGGAGCCGGGTGGTGGGCGGTTCGCGCGTGACCGTGACCCAGCTTGTGCCGGCAGGCCACGACCCCCGAGGCTATAGCTTGACCGCCGCTGATCGCGACCGGGTGGCGCAGGCCGATATCGTGCTTTTTAACGGGCAAGGGCTCGAGCCGTGGCTAGAAACGCTGCTCGAACGCAAAAGCCAGCGGCCTGGGATTGTGCTCGATGTTGCGGAGTGGGTCGATGTGCCCGAGCAGCCGGTCGCACTCGGCGGCGGACCATCGCCCCTGAATGGCGAGTTGACCGATGACCAACGCGCCCAGCTGCGCCAGGGCGATCCCCTCCTCCAAGGCGCTGCGATGCATAGCCCTTATCAATGGCTCGATCCGAAGACGGCGCACACGATGATTATGTTGATCGCCCAGAATCTAACGCGGGTTGACCCCAACGGCTTGTTGCTGTACCGGCAAAACGCCGCAGCCTATGACGCCGAGATCGATAATCTGGATAATGCGACGCAGCGGGCGCTTGACCGGCTACCACCAACACAATTCAACGATATGAATGGCTTTATGGCACCCTTTCGCAATCACTTTAAGTTCCCGGTCGCCACACGGCCGGTGGCTGCCAGGACGCCGGTGCAGTCGATCACGCTGGTCGATGGCCTTAGCGCGGCTGAAGCATTCACCATCCAGCGCCAGCATGGCAAGAGCCGCATTGACCCGCTCAACAACGACAGCTACCTGACGCTGATGCGGACGGTCACGCAACAAGTTGTACAAAGCCTCCAACCATGAAGCGGGCGGCCCCCACGCAACGCGAACGGCGCTTTGGCTTGGTAGCTGAGGACGAGCCACGGATTTTGGTGAGTCCGATCTGGCAACGCTGGCTGCCGCTGCCGGCCACTGTAGCGGCGCTTGGCCTCGCCGTCATGCTGCAAACGAGCCAGGCCACCGTCTGGCGGTGGCTGGGACGTGCGCTGCTGGGCGGGGCGGCGGTAGGGCTGTGGGGGCTGTTTGAGGCGCTGGTCCCGAAGGTCGAACGGCTGACGGTGACGCTTGATGGCCTACCGGCGGCCTTTGACGGCCTGCGCATTGCCCAGCTAAGCGACTTCCATGTTGATGAGCATATTGCAGACCGCATCGCGGCGCACGCGATCCGGCGCGTCCTGCGCGAAGAGCCCGATCTGATCCTCTTTACCGGTGATTTTGTGACCACGAGTGTGCCGCGCGAGCGGCTGCGCGCGACCGTTGGCCTTATGCATGCGCCGATGGGCGTGTGGGCGGTTTGGGGCAACCACGATTACTGGTTCGATATTAATGAGCTCCGCGCAGCGCTTGACGAGTTTCCGATTACCGTGCTCGAAAACCAACATGTGGCGCTCACGCGGGGCGGGGCCACACTCTATCTTGCGGGCACCG
>JBBRHB010000732.1:0-2788 GCA_038223355.1 Chloroflexales bacterium | reverse complement strand
CGGCATCGGTGCGGTCGTGCTCAACCATGCCGTCATCGGCACCGGCTCGATCATCGGTGCCCGCGCCCTCGTAACCGAAGGCATGGTCGTCCCGCCCGGCTCACTGGTCATGGGCGTACCAGGTAAGATTCGCCCGCTCCGCCCCGAGCAACAAGAACGCATCAGCCTCCCGGCCAAGCACTACGTCGCCCTCCAGCGGCTGCACCGGGAGCGCGAGGTGGGGAAATAGGCGGATCCTTGTATGTGTATAATAAGCCTTGCCTAACGAGTGGACTGAGCTTGCTGATGAAGAATCTTACGCGTATTACATTTGACTGTGACCCGTCTCCGGGTCAAACCTCCAGACTTGTTCATCCCATAGGCTGAACTGTTCACCAAAGATATCTTGAGCAAAGAAGAAATAGCCTACAGCCATATCGTCATAATCACTTCGCCATAACGTATTACTATTCCAATGAATAAGGTCATGCCCTTTTGGTGCAGCATCTAACGGGAAAAGGTGGAGGGCATTCTCGAAAGCCATCAAGCCGTTTTTATGAGTAAGGAATGTAAAAAGATCATTGCCAAGTTGAGAATGCCCAAATGGGCTTCCAGTCGAAAAGTCCAGCAAAGTATGAGCTAATGGAGAACTTGAGATCTTAAGAAGCTTTTGTAAATATTCTCCGATGGTTTTTCACCTTAGGAGCTATCCTATAGTGGTGTGCTCCATCGCCCGCATCCAACAACGGCCCCCGGTCAAAGGAGCCGTACAGCGCTTCGACCTCGAAGCCGCAGCGGTGCAGCAGGTGCTCCAAGATAACAATTGCCCTTACGAGATCAACGCGTCGTAGTCGGCATGTGAGCCGATCCAAAACCACGTGATCATGTTGCCTTCGACCAAGCCCACCGCACGCCAGCCTCGTCCGATACGCACGGAGTAGAGGGATTCCTGCGAATGCACGTGCTTGAAGTGGAGGCTGGGATGGGCCGGATTCTGCTTCCATAGTTGATATTGTTTCCGTGCCAATACTTGTATTTCCGCTGGAAGTGCCCGAAAGTGGGCAATGAACTCGTCTGTTAGTTGTGAGTTCACAATTCATCAAATCCCATACGTCTAACCTTGCCAGCACGGATATCCTCGCGCACTTTGTCTGCCAATTTTGCCAGTGGAACCTGTGATTGGGCAAAGGCACGGTCCCATTGCTGCTCGTCGGCAAGCTCGTCCAAGATAATTTGGGCAATCGCATCCTGTTCATATGGCGAAAGTTGCTGCACCTGGCTGAGTGCTTCTTCAAGAAGTTGAGTCATTAGTTTGTCCTCATTTAACCATAACGCCACTTAACCAGAACGCCGGGCATCTAGCGCTATTTTACCTCACGATAGGCGTCACTCTCCCTCCATCGCCCGCGCGATCCAAATCAGCTCCCCGCCCGCCTGCAACAACGGCCCACGATCAAACGAGCCATACAGTGCTTCGACCTCGAAGCCGCAACGATGCAGCAGATGCTCGAACTCCCAGCGAAAGATATAGCGCATGCGTAACTCGCGGTACAGCCGCTTCACCATGCGGCCCCGGCGGTCGAGTTCGTCGTAAATGAAGTATTGGTCGAGACGCTGGTTGAGTTGATCATACTGGATGCTCGCCCATTCCACTAGCAAATGGTTGCTACCCGGATCAACGAACTCTTCGCCGGTACGATGCAGTGTGCCGCTAGGAATGCGGCTATGCGCGGCGATATACTCGACCGACGGATCGAAAAAATTGAGCGCCAGCCGTCCCCCTGGCAGCAAATGCTGCCTGATATTCTGGAGCGCGGCGATTTGATCGCTTACCTGGAGTAGGTGCAGAAAGGCCCGGAACGGCACCGTGATCAGCGCGAAACGCTGCTCAAGTTGAAAGTTGCGCATGTCGCCCTCGGCAACTGTAATGCGCTGGCCGATCGCCAGCGGTAACTTTGCGATCTTGCGCCGTGCCAGCGCGATCATCGCCGCCGATTGATCCAGACCCATGATTTCGACACCGGCGGTGGCCGTCGGGATTAAAATACGCCCCGTGCCACAGCCCAACTCCAGGCACGGCCCATGCGCCCGCTCGGCCTCCCGCACATAAAAAGCACTGTCGTCGTCATAGTGCTCATAGACCAAGTCATAAAGCTCGGCAAATTCGGCGTAGTCAATGCTCACGGCAGCCTCCCCGGTTTGGTCGCTCAAAGAGGTATACTTTCGGTGTAAACAAAGGATACTCCATGGCGCTCGAAGCTATTCTACCGCTCCATAAGGTCGTCCCTGCTTGGACACTGCCCGATGCTGCCGGTCAGCCGTTTAGCCTGTTTAAACCGCGCGGCCGGGCCCATACCTTGCTGCTCGTGGCCGCCGCAGGAGTGGACGTTGACGGCTATTTGGCCGAAGTTGCTCCGCACCTCGTGGAATTACAGAGCCTACCGGCGCGCGGCATTGCCGTGCTTGGTGCGGCTAAACCACCGACCGTTCCGCCGTGGACGACGCTGGCCGATCGTGATGGCCACGTGGCGCAGCTGTACTTACCCGCCGGTGCGCAGGTCGGTCTCTTCATCCTTGATCGCTATAACGAGCTCTATCACCAATGGGTTGGTGTTGGTGGGCAAGCTCTGCCACCGGTCGTTGACGCGGTGGAATGGATCGAAGCCATTGGACGCCAGTGCAGCATCTAACACAACTGCACTCCGCTATAATGAGCACACGATCACATAATTAAGGACGATCTATGCGCTTGTTCGATACGCTTGCTCAGCAAACTAAAACCATCGATTTTCCGGATGGTGTCGTCAAA
>JBBRHB010000731.1:0-2793 GCA_038223355.1 Chloroflexales bacterium | reverse complement strand
ATAGAGCTATCACATACCATCGGATTTTACAACACTGGGGAGAATCATGAATAGAACGCAACGCTTGCGTCTGGTCTTGTTTTACTGCGCATTAATTGTGCTTGCACAAAGTTGTGCCTCGCTAAAACAGTCATCGCTGCCGGCCATGCAAAACGGCTCACATACGCTCCAGCATGGCACATACCAACGGAGCTACTATCTACATGTACCGCCTTCACTCCCCCCGAACCAGCCGCTCTCACTCGTGCTCGTATTTCACGGTGGTGGCGGTCAGGGCAAAGGAATGGAGGGCATTAGCGGCTTCAGTGCCTTGGCCGACAAGCAGGGCTTCATCGTGGCCTACCCGGATGGCGTGGGCCACAGGTGGCGCACGTACCCTGAGGCAACGCCGGAACATAAGGCCGTGGATGACGTCGGCTTTACCTCGGCGCTCATTGACCAGCTCTCACAAATGTTTCAGATCGCTCCCGAGCGCATTTATGCTGCAGGCATATCAAATGGTGCTGCCTTCTCCTTTCGCCTAGCCTGCGAGCTATCGAGCAGGATTGCAGCGATTGGTACGGTTGCCGGCGCACTGTCAGGGCTAGAAGCAAGCCACTGTAAGCCGGACCACGCCGTAGCCGTAATTGACTTTCATGGCACAGCCGATCCGATCATCCGTTACGACGGAGGGGTCGTGCGCGGTGCTGAGAATGCCGAGCCGCTCTTGTCGACACCCGACACCATTACGCACTGGCGTCAGATTGATGGCTGCCCCAGTGTTGATCAACGTGTGGCACTGCCGCACTCGACATCGGCCGATACCACCAGTGTCGAAGAGCAGGCCTCAGAAGCATGCAAGGGCGGCACGGCAGTGGTAGCTTATACCATCAACGACGGTGGCCATACCTGGCCGGGAGGACCACAGTATTTGCCGGTGGTCCTGATTGGCAAGACAAACCGGGATATCATGGCCACCGACCTCATTTGGGACTTCTTCCGGCGCCACCCCCGTTAATGTTCGCGGGGTGGCTCACCACCTTTGAGGAGCGCCGATATCGTCGCGAATAGGGATTGATTGGACGTGCTCGACTTGACGAGCACGGCGGCCACCTGCGCTGCGACTTCCGTCGGAACGTTACTGGCCAAGAAGGTAACCACCGGAAGCCCCGACTGCTGAGCAGCGGCAGCAGCTCCGCACCCGAGCCGTCTGCGAAGTGCAGGTCAAGGATGACTAGGTCGACCGATTCGTGCTCGAGCTTGTGCCGCGCCTCCTGCACCCCGGTGTGGAGCTAATAGTGGCAAGATCGCCGATCGTCTTCGATGTGCAGGATGCGCGGCCACTGACTGGTGCCGGCCTTCAGAGCTGGTGTGAGCGCAGCCTCCGGGCATACCGGCAGATCGAAGTAGAAGGTAGTGCCGAGACCGGGCACACTCGCAAAGTCGATCTGCCCACCGTGCTTTTCCACGATCGCGCGGGAAAGGCTGAGCCCCAGCCCGGTACCGCCCTTCTGCCGCGTGTCCGACGAGTCGGCCTGCGCAAACTTCTGGAAGATGCGGCTGCGGAATTCGTCAGGGATCCCCATGCCCTGGCCCACCACTGCGACCCGCACCATTCCTCCCGGCGGACCACGGAAACCTCCACGGTGCCGTTGGCCTGCGAAAACTTGGCGGCATTCGCGAGCAGGTTCGTCAGCACCTGCAGCAAGCGAGCGGCGTTGCCATTGACCTGTACACCTAGCTCCACGTGGGAGAGCACATAGCTGACGCCAAATCGCTTGGCGTAGCTCTGATTGGCTTCCAGCGCCTGCTCAACGAGCGGCGTCAACTCCACCACCTGCTCATGGACGGTCATCTTGCCCGCCTCGATCTTCTCGATATCCAAGATATTATTGATCAGCCGCACCAAGCGCTCGCTGTTCTTGTAGGCGATGTCGAGCATCGTTTGGGCCTGCGGTGACATCGTGCCGGTCACACCACCAGTTACCAACCCCAGTGCCCCGCGAATGGAGGTCAATGGCGTGCGCAACTCGTGGCTCACCGTCGAGATGAACTCGCTCTTCATACGATCAATCTGCTTGCACTCAGCGATATCGCGTGCAATGGCCCAGCCGCCCGTAATCGTGTTACTGGCGTCCCTAATCGGTGATGCAACCAGCGACATGTCGCTGGCTCTGCCATCCTTGTGGAGACGCACGGTCTCGATCTGATTGACACGTTCGCCGCGCGCGATCGGGTTGAGCACCAGCGCTTCATAGCCGGCGTGGTCGGGCGTGAGCAGGATAGCCATCGGCCGCCCAACTATTTCCGCCGCCGTATAGCCATACATCTTCTCCGCGCCACGGTTCCAGGTCGTAATGACGCCATCCCATGTCCAACTGATAGTTGCGTCATCCGAGCGCCAGTCTGCGGCGCTGGCCATTGTGGGTCCGGCCTAGCGGCGGGACTTGGTATGTTATCCGGGGGTACTGCATCCTGCCGCAAGACCCCCCCCTTGTTCACCCGAGCGAGCAGGCGGCTCCCGGCCATGTGGATGTTCTGTAAGTCCTGATGAAGCTGCTCTGCCTTTCCGACTCTGCCTGCTCTACTAGCATCTCGCTGTAGCCGATAATGTGATGGATGGCCGTGCGCAGATCATGCAGCAGTTCGACCGATGGCGTAGGCTGGGGCATAGTGACTGGCGGACCTTGCTGTCGCGTCATGCTGTTGCGCCTCCGCCGGCTCGTGCCAGCAGCGCCTCGATTTTTGCCAACAGGCGCGGCAACTCAATCGGTTTAGTGTCGTAGTCGTCGCAGCCCGCTTCGAGGGCTTTGT
>JBBRHB010000730.1:0-2801 GCA_038223355.1 Chloroflexales bacterium | reverse complement strand
GAGGCCAAAGCGGTCCATGATTTGAGGACGCAGGCGACCTTCTTCGGGATTCATTGAGCCGATTAGCACAAAGCGCGATGGAAATAAGCGTACCATCGGTCCACGACGCACGAAGGTCCGGCCCTGAGCCGCGGCGTCCAGGATGGCGTCTACCACGGGCGGATCGAGCAGATTGACCTCGTCGACATAGAGCAGGTTATTATGGGCCGTCGCCAACACCCCTGGCTCGAGCAAGACCCGGCGCTGTTCGAGTGCCACCCGCTCGTTGATGCCGCCCACAACATCTTCGATGCGCGCCGTTAGCGGGAGTTCGATTAACCGCACCGGAGCAACCATCGTGAGGGCTTGGCCCTGGCTAACGCGCTCGCGGCAGTCAGGGCACTGGCCGGCAGGATCGTCGGCGCGGCAACCACGCTCACACACAGGTTGCTCAACGGGCGGTAGCAGATCGAGCAATGACCGTACAGCGGTTGTTTTACCAACGCCGTAGGGGCCTTCCAACAGCACGCCGCCAATCGCAGGATTGACCAATACGAGCAAGAGCGCCAGTTTTACTTCTGCTTGGCCAACGAACGCAGGGAACGGGAAGACTGCCGGCCCGACCTGATCAAAAGTCACAATAATTCGATTTCGCTGGCAGTCACTTCGACATCGGGACGATGCTCATAGACCCAGTTAACCACGGCCTGGAGCTGCTCGCGCGTATAGCGCGCCTCGCTCGACACGCTGGCTACCCCGATCACGGCCGTTTGCCAGCGATCCTGCTCAGCAACCTCTGCGACCGACACATTGAATTCATTACGAAGCTTCGCGAGCACCGACTTGACGACGGAACGCTTATCTTTCAGCGAGTGAGCCAGTGGAAGACGAAGTTGAATCGTCAGGCTACCAATAATCATGATTTTAGTTTAGGGACCATGGTCCATCAGGATGTTGTTTGGGTGGACTGGAGACCGGCGGCAGCATGCGCAGCTCTTCTTCAAGGGCGGCGGTTAGTGCCTCCAGACGGGTTTCGAGATCAGCTTCTAGCAGATGTTGTTTGGATTCGTCGGTGACCTGTAGTTGTTCCGATAAGCGAAAGGAAAGCTCGATCGGATCGAATGGGAGGTCAGCAAGTGGCTGCGCCGAACTCGTAATGATCGGTGCAGCACCACGATACCGATCATACAGCTTACGCAGGTGATCGGCTTGGAGCTGGCATTCCGAATCGACCTCATCCTCCAAAAATTCAACGGCTGCAATCAAATACGGCGCGTCCTCAACAATCTCATGCACCCGAAAGCGCGGCCCACCCTGCGTCGCAATATAATACTGGCCATCCTCGAAGCGGATGGCATCAATGATTGTAGCGGATGTACCGACACTATGGGGTCGTGCAAGCTCACCGAAGGCCTCGGCACCTGAGTGGATCAGTACAACGCCGAATGGCTCCTGCTGGGCAAGACATTTGCCAATCAGTTGCTTATAGCGCTCTTCGAAAATGCGCAATGGCAGAAGTTCACCGGGAAACAGGACCGTGTGCAGCGGAAATAACGCAAGCAACTCATGCATATCCACTCCTTAGCTCTTCATGATATCACGTTCCCCATGACTCAACGGTTGGTCTGTACCCAGGCTTCGGCGGCATCGCGATTCGTCACTACGCCACGCAACTGGGCGGCCCGTAGTCCACTCAGCACCCTGCGGTATGCGGGGCCCGGTGGTAGACCCAAAGCTCGCAGATCATCACCGGTTAGTAGGGTCTTGATTGGGCGCAGATGGTCAATGTAGTGCGTCAAAGCCATGACCAGCTTGGCATGCTGCCAGTGGCTGTAGCACAGCACCAGCAAGGCAGCAGTGTCGAAGGACCACAACAAGTGGTCCAGCGTGCCATCGTCCTGTAAGCCTTCGATTTCGAGTACAAGGCCTTGGAGTTTGGCAACCTGCTTGAAAAGACGCTGCTCCGCGACGGTTAGCGGATAGTGGGCCGGCCAGCGGAGATCACCGGGTGCGAGCAGGCCGAGCAATATCTGGTCTTGCACCGTGGACGCCGGCTGGACACGTGCTACTTGAAAGGCCAGCACGCCCCATGAGGCGTGCCAAGTGATCCGCAGGAGCGGCAGGCAACCGAGTTCATCAAGCAACCTTAGGGCCCGCTCGGGTGCCGCTTCGCGGAGCAGGAGCCGCAGCTCGTGCAGGATACGAGCAGGACTTGTTTGTTCAAGATACGGTCGCGCCGTGGCTAACAGCGCCAGTGTATGAGTCTCGATCTGGTAATCGAGCCGGGCAGCAAAACGTATGGCGCGTAAGATGCGGGTTGGATCATCAAGGAACGAGCGGTCATGCAGCACGCGTACCAGCCGCTTTTGAAGATCCGCAACGCCGCCGAGCGGATCAAGCACTTCGCCCCATGTGTGCGATGCCAGCGATAAGGCCAGGGTATTGATCGTAAAATCGCGGCGGCGGAGGTCGTCACTGAGCGTGGCGGGGGTAACGACCGGCAGGGCTGCGGGATAGGGATAGGTTTCACTGCGGGCCGTCACAAAATCGATGCTGGTGCCGGCTGCCAGCAACACGGTTGCGGTACCGAAGGCCGCGTGGGTCGTCAGTGTGCCACCCCAGCGCGCGGCACATGCGCTGGCGAGGGCGACCGCATCACCTTCCACAACCAGATCCAGATCGGTATTTGCTCGTCCCAAGAGGAGATCGCGCACGGGTCCGCCGACCAAATACAGCGGGAGTCGCTGTTGGGCCGCCAATTCGGAGGCCTCCCGTACAACCGCTAACAACGCTGGCGGCAAGGCTTGTTCCAGCTGTGCAGC
>JBBRHB010000729.1:0-2819 GCA_038223355.1 Chloroflexales bacterium | reverse complement strand
GCGCTCCGTGCGCATCCCCGGGCGCAACCGGATCGTGCCCTGGCGGCTATTTAATTCGCCGTTGATCCCGGCCTGTAACTGAGCGTCTTCGAAGGCACTCAACAGGTAAAGCCGGTCGGCGATGTCGTTGACAGGAAGCGGCCAAGGCACGGTGGTTTCTAGCTCTAGGCCATAGCGCCGGCGCACGTCGGCGGCCTTGGCGCGAATCAGTTGCCAGCGTGCGCTCATCCGGCTACTCCTGCTGCCATTCGGCTCGTTGCTCGGCAGTAGCCATGCTTGCAGCCAGCGCGTCGTGAAAGCTCACGACCGCTTCGGCCTGGGGGACGGTACCATCCTGGGCGTGTAGGCGAAGACCACCGGGTGATAGCTGCGGGGTATAGCTGTGGCGGCCCTCGCGCAGCTGGAGGGACAGAGCAGCGGGCAGTTCCAGCGCGGCTCGTAATTGGGCATCGGTTTGTTCGAGCGCCGTAGCAAGTCGTGCGACGAGTTTGGCAGGGAGGGAGCCGACAGCTACACCGCCGCGCTCGATGCGGGCAAGCAAATCAACAGGCAGATTAATGCGCTGGGCCAGCGTCTTTACCGAAAGCTTGCGGGCGGTGCGTACAGCGGTCAGCGATTGTGCTGCCGGGGCAGCGACGCGTTGCTGCCAGCGTTCGCGCATGCGGGTGGTGGCCTGCTCGGCGAGGAGCTGTTCCTGTGCTGTGAGCACAGGAGACGTTTCGAGCGCGCCTGCTGCGAGCACCAGTTCCAGGTAGGGGGCCAATTCTTCGCGGATTGCGGGGTCGGCGGTCGCAACATAGTCCGGGATGCTGATAACACCATCTCGCTCGATGGTTGCCAAGTACTGTGACGCCGCCTCTATGAGTTTCTGATCTTGATCGGGCATGGTTATGGTTTACTCCTCGGTGGGATTGAGCCGTTGGCGCAGCAACTGGACGCCACGTTGGTAGAGACGGGTTGCCGTCGGCGGTGAGACACCGAGCCGGCGGGCAATCGCTGTATTATCGATGGTCTGGAGGCGCCAGGCAATGACCTGGCGCTCCACGGTCGACAGCGAGGCCAGCGCTTCCGCGAACTCCTCGTTATCGCCGATAGCGGCAAAGGCAGCTTGTGCGTCGTCGTCTTCGATCAGTTCATACCGTTGCATTCCATCCTCGCCCACCGTGTCGTCCAAATGCTCTATCAGGAGTGATACATCAGGAGACCGGTAATTTCGCGCGGTGTTCTGTAACATACGTAGCGGCATGTGCTGTAGGTAACTGCCGAAGCCGGTTTCAAGGCTAGGGAATGTCAGGCTCCAGATATCATCAAACAGGCGATCATCCATGGCCTGCCGCGCCTCCTCAACCGCCTGATCAGAGATCCAGCGCAGCCGGCGGGCGAAGCCGATGAAGCGGCCTTGCACGGCCCGCTGAATGAAGATCAGGTCATCGCCGGTGGGGGGCGAGTCGGCGGTGCCGGCACGAATGGCGGCGCGAATGCGGATGATCGCGGCCTCGCAGTCCTGCACCATTTGAACATACGGCGAGCGTGCTCCATCCATACGGCAATGTGCTCCTTACCGGTCGTTATTCATTTGTACGAGGGACTATTCGTCTCACTAGGGGGTACTATACGATGGCAGATGGTAATGATACCGAGAGATTTGGTGATCGTCAATGACCGGAGTGAAATCGTGCATCCGGCTCCGCATCACTCTAAACAACACGAGGAGACAGGGATTATGAGCATGACACTTCTGTACACCGGACACGCCATCAACCGCCAGGCCCAACGGAATCTTTCCTGCGACGATATTGAATTTGTGCTGCAGCATGGGCGGCGCATGCGTTGTGCGGGAGCAATCCACGTCTTTCTCGGCCAGCGCGACATTCCGCAGGACAAGGTGAGCGCCACGCGCTTTGGGCGGCTGGAGGGAACGACGTTGGTGATGGATGACTGTCAGGAGCAGGCTGTCTTGATCACGGCGTACCGTAATCGCAACGGGCTGAAGCAGATTCGCGCCAAGACGAAATATGAGCGGTGCCGGGGATGAGGGAGGCCGGCATGGCTACATAGATAGCGCAATACTCACGTTGTCATGCAGGAAAATCTCAAGCCACCGAGGGCTGTAGTCCTTCGTTTAGGAAGCTGTCACGCGTAGATGCTCGCATCTGCTCAATCGGCCATGGTGCACCATCTGGCAAGCGACTTTCCGCTTTCGCCGTGAGCCATTCAGCTTCTGGCGTTATCCAAGCCATGACCTTGCCGTGTTCATGGTGCTCGATAGTAACCAGGCGATAGCCACCTAGCCATTCTCCGGACTCGACACGAACCTCAATGCGACTCCCACGCTCCAGGACGTCATCCTGAGGCTTTGGTAGGCGGAAAAACAACGTCGCGTGGACCTTACGGTCTTCGATGGCTGGTACATCCCCTGTGGCCCGCACCTTTTTGATCTGGCGCTTGATGTTGTCGCCCATTGCCTCTACCCCACTTTTTTTGTCATCCGTCGCTTGCTCACGAGTGTGCGATTCTACCAGAGCACTCGTGTGGTTAATACTCTTTGAATAATGCTCCCGTCAATCATATCAGGCACGTGAAAACCGCTCTTCACGAGTGGATTCTGACCATTTGGGGAGCGGACTACTCATTGCCATACTCTCTAATTGAATATAAGTTCTGCTAAGCTTGTGCTAGACATAAAAGAGGTCGCCTGCGTAGAAGCCGGGGGTATGAACTAGGGGTGTAAACAACAAAAAAAGAGGGCCAGCGCTTTATGCTGGTCCTCTCCTTTTACCGCATCCCAATGCGGCAACTCATTGGTGAGCCATGTAGGA
>JBBRHB010000728.1:0-2826 GCA_038223355.1 Chloroflexales bacterium | reverse complement strand
ATCAGCCAGTTCGACGGTCCGCTCGGAGCCGGCAGGCTTGCTATCTGCTGATTGTGTTCAATGACGATGATGCGCTCTCCCAGCTTGTCATCATGATAGTCTGTGTACAGACGCTGTGTGGCCGCATCATAGAGCAGGTTGCCGTATGGCCCGCGCACGGCCTTGATCTTTTCCGTGATCTGCCGGCTCTGCAAGTTCAGCACGCTGATATGGTCGCTCAACTGTTCATCGTCGTGCCCGAAGAACAGCCGGTGGTTGGCTGCATCCAGCGCCATCGGACCGATGCCATGCGAACCCGTGAAGACGATGCGCGCGCTGACGGTGAACGTTTGCGTGTCGATGGCGACGATCTCGGGCCGCATCGTGTTGACGGCCACATATAGCATATGCTGCGGTGCATCGACGACCAGCGAGCGTGGTGCCTGGTGCCAGTCTGCAAGGCTGGTTATGCTGATCGGGATCGTAGCCTGCACCTTGTACCCGTCGCTCATCGAAATGGTCAGGTCTTCTGCGTTCAGTACGAATAGCTTGCCTAGTTCTTCGTCGGCGGCTAGCTCGCTCGGGCCTTTCCCTACCGGAATGACCCTGGTTAGTTGGCCGTTCTCGATCGCTCCGACAGTGTTGCTTCGGGTGCCGGCCACGTACAGGTGGCCCTGGAACATGGTCATGGCCGCGGGAGCGCGCACGCTTCCTGACAAGGGCAGCAGGTTGAGCTTGCCGGTAACTTCTGGGGTGCTACAGGGTGTTCCGGTTGGCGCGAGAGGCGCGCTGGACGGAAATGCCGTTGGAGCCGCGCTGGTCGCGGTTGAAATTACGGCCGGTGTCACGGTCCCAATCGGTTCCGGGGTGCTGTCACACCCAGCGGCCAACGCTATGAAGACGCCGCTGATGACTAAGCACAATAGTTTCATCGTACCTCCGCCAACGTAATTCACTGCAAAGACTCCGCCACCTTTAGCAGTTCCTCGCGGCTGTACGTGCCGTCGATGATAATTTGTACACCATCTTCGACCCAACGCAGTGTGGTGCTTGGCATTGCGACGAATGAGGTCGCTGTTGCGGACGACGTGCGGCCAGGGGCAGGCGTCCAGGGAACGGGTGTCGTTATTTGAGTGCTGATCCAGGGACATGGTAGCAGGGGCACTGCCGTTTGCATTACCGCCGTCACGCGGCCCTCGGCAAAGGCGGTCAAGGTTGGATTAGGAAGGAGTGTGCCCGGCGGGATTGGCGTGTTGGGCGTATCGAGCGGTTCGATCAACTGGCCTTGGGTGCCGCGTATCATGAGGAACGAGATTTTCTGATCTAGCCTGAGTGGTTCCGCGCTCACAGGTGCTGCACGCTGGTAAATCCCTAGAAAAGGCCACGCCGCATTGTTCATCAAATTGCGGTAGTAGAAATAGACCTGGAAGCCCTTTGGGAACAGACGGTTCATGCCGATGAGGCTGGCCTGCAGGGTCTCGGGCAGATACTTCGGTGAGAGCACCTTAAAACCCGCGTGTTTTCGCGCGTCCTCGAGTGAGGTTGCTCCGCCCATGCAATTGGCCGCCTGCTCTTGAGCGGACTCCAGGGTCGGCGTTAACGTAAGGACACTCGGTGTGGCGATAGCCGTTGGGAGCGTACGGTTGATTGCATTTACGACAGTAGCCGCCGGGGGTGCGCCGCCCGGCTGTGGCTGGGGCAGACGGCTAAATAACCATATGGCGCTGACTCCTCCAAGCATTATCATCACGGCGAGTACGATGAGGTTCTGTGTTTTGCTCAAGCCGAAGTGAGACAAATGGGGGTAGAAATTAACTGATGGTTTCGGCTGGTTTTGACGGCCTGTGTTGCTCCCAATAGACTCGACGTTCCTCCGCGGCCCGGCGCAGGTTGGCTTCACGCTCTGCCAGCTTTGCCATGGGGTCGCCGCGATAGTAGTCGAGCGGACACAAGTAATGCAGGGCAGAGTGTGGTCGGCGTTGGTTGTAGTAGCTGCGGTAATCAGCCAGCAGCGCTCGCGCTTCGTACAGCGTCGCCTCTTCTGTGAGCGGCAACTCCTCGCGCAAGGTGCGATGCATGCGCTCATCGCGACCATTCGACTGCGGATGATGCGCCCGGGTCGGCACGTTCTGCATGCCGCTGGCGTTGACGAACTGCTTCCACTCGTGGCTGATGAACTGTGGTCCATTGTCATGCACGATCTGCGGCTCACCCGCCAGTCGTACCCGGTCAGTCAGCGTCTCTCTTGCGCGTTGCACCGCCAGAATCACGGCATCGTCGCCGGCCGTCAGCAGCAGCTCGCAATGCACCAGATAGCGGCTGTAGGCGTCGAGCACGTCGATCAGGTAGAACCAGCGGCCGTTGAAATGCCACATCATCAGATCGGTGTGCCAGCGCTGGTCTGGATGGTCCGGCTCCGGCGGTCGGCGCAGCAACGGCGCTGGCGGTGTGCGCCTGCCGAGCAACTGCGCCTGGCGGAGCACATCCCGCACCATCCATTCGCGCAGGAAAGCCTTATGTTCAGCCATCAGCGCATAGGTGAGCCGCTTGTAGCCCAGCAGCGGCTGGTGAACCGCAAAGTCACGTACCGTTGCGGCTTCCACCGGCGTGGGCGGGATCGCCTCGCGCTGCGGCGTCACGACGCGGTCGGCCAGGTCGTCCGTCAGTTGTCGCCCGCTCCAACGGTAATAGGTGGCACGCGGCAGGCCCAGATCGGCGAGGATGGCGGCGAGCTCGCGTTCGGGACACAGTGCTTGCGCGCGTTGCACGATGCCCAGGATGGTCTGTTTCTCCTCCGCCGTGTAGCGACGGTCCGGGCCTATGGCTAGCGTCTTTTTTTGAGCTGCA
>JBBRHB010000727.1:0-2831 GCA_038223355.1 Chloroflexales bacterium | reverse complement strand
GTATGGATTAGCCGCGAGCGCCTAACAACGGCACTGGGACCCGAGGGACGACTACATGCTGCCCCTGAGCTGGCGATCGAGGTCCTATCACCCGGCAGCACGAACGAGCGCCGCGATCGCGAGGCCAAGCTCAAGCTGTATTCCCGGCACGGCGTCCAAGAATATTGGATAGTTGATTGGCACATCCAACAGATCGAGGTCTACCGGCGGGTAGAGGCCGTACTGAGATTGAACGTCACGCTGTATAAAGATGACACGTTGCAGTCGCCGCTCCTACCTGGCTTTACATGCATCGTTAGACAGATTTTTGCAGAACCCTGGTAGTGCTGCTTGGAGCATAGTAATGGATAATGTATGCCAGATGTAACTCTGACAATAGATGGCAAAGAGGTCACGGTGCCGCAGGGGACCGGGACGGTTGAGGCAGCCCGTGCTGCGGGGATCGAAATTCCCGTCTTTTGCCATCATCCCAAACTACAGCCGGTCGGCATGTGTCGCATGTGTCTGGTTGAAGTCGGGACGCCCAAGATGGATCCGGCTACGAAAAAGCCGATGGTCGGCGAAGACGGCAAGCCTGTGATCGCGATGATGCCGAACCTCCAGGTGGCGTGTACCAACCCGGTATCGAACGGCATGGTGGTTAAGACAAACACCGCTGAAGTCGAATTCGCACGCAAGGGTGTACTTGAGTTCTTGCTGACTTCCCATCCGCTCGACTGCCCGGTCTGCATCAAAGGTGGCGAATGCCCGCTCCAGAATTTGACGATGGGGTATGGGCCAGGCGTATCGCGCTTCGACTATGCCGACAAAGTTCACTTTCAAAAACCAGTCTCGCTGAGCCCACTAATCGACCTGGATCGTGAGCGCTGTATTCTGTGCTCGCGCTGCGTGCGGTTTGAAGACGAAATAGCGGGTGACGCGGTGCTGGGCTTCGCGAATCGTGGACGAGGCTGGATGATTCAGTCGAAGTCCAATCCGTCCTTCAACTCGAAGTTTTCAGGTAATACTGTCGATATTTGCCCGGTCGGTGCTTTGATGAGCCACGACTTTCGCTTCGCAGGACGCGTCTGGGAAGTCAAGCCGGTACCGTCCATCTGCCCGCATTGTCCGGTCGGCTGTAATGTGACGCTTGATATGCGCTACCGCGATATTAAGCGCGTCCAGCCACGCGAAAACGATTGGGTCAACGAAATCTGGCTGTGCGACCGGGGTCGTTACGGTTATCACTTCGTTGATAGTCCCAAGCGACTGACCAAGCCACTGGTGCGGCGCAACGGTGTCTTAGTCGAAACGACTTGGACTGCGGCACTCGAAGAGATCGCTCAACGGCTGGCGGGGATCAACCGGGGCTATCCGGGGGCGGTCATTGGTGGCATTGCCTCGGGACGGCTGGCGAATGAGGATTTATATTTGTTCCAGAAGCTGTTCCGCGACCTGCTTAAGTCGCCTAACCTCGACTGCCGCACGGGTGCACCCGACGAGGCCGAGCACGACGATCTGGCCTATGCCTTTGGTCTGGGCAGTGGCAGCGATCTGAGCAAGCTTGGTAAAGGAACGAGCGTACTGGTCCTGGGAGCGGATCCCGAGGAAGAAGCACCGGTTTATGTGCTGCGCTTAAGAAGCATCAAGCGGCGCGGTGGAGAACTGATTGTCGCCAATGGGCGCGCTACGAAGCTCGATGCCTCAGCGACCCATACCGCCCGCTTCCACTATGGCTTCGAGGCGCTGTTTATGTTTGGGGTCCTGTCGGCGCTATTGGAGGCGGGAGCCGAAAACAAAAGCTTTAGTGGTGAGCGGGTTAAGAACGTGGGAATGCTACGGCAAGCCCTCGAACCTTATAACGTGGCGACCGTCGCTCAGCAAACCGGTGTAAGCGAGGAGACGATCCGGGGAGTTGCGAAGTCGGTTGCCGGAGCCGAAAATCTGATCGTGATGTACGGGCGTGAGGCTATCGCCGCCGGCACGCCTTTGCTCCAAGCGATCGGTAACCTGCTACTCATCACGGGGCACGTGGGCAAGGCCAACAACGGCGCGTTGCCACTCTTGCGCTATAACAACAGCCGTGGTGCGCTGGATATGGGCGTACGACCTGATAAGGGGCCGGGTTATACGGCGCTGCCGCAGGCAGGCATGACGGCACGAGAGATGGTTGCCGGGGCGGTCAGCGGCAAGCTTAGGGCCTTGTATCTCGTTGGGAGTGATCCGGCAGCGTCCTACCCACAGGCGGCTGCAGCGCTCGGCAAGCTAGATCTGTTGATCGTCCAAGAATTGTTCATGACGGCGACGGCCGAACAGGCGCACTTTGTACTACCGGCCGCCTCTTTTGCCGAACGAGACGGGACCTATACTAATTCAGAGCGACGAGTACAACGCTTCCGCCAAGCGCGTGATGCGGTGGGCGAAAGTCGCCCAGATTGGCAAATCTTCGCAACATTAGGCCGCGAATTGGCCAAGCTCCTGCCGCAGGAACAGGTGGTCCCCGTTGGCAAAGTGGCAGCGAAGCCGGCGGCTAAAGGTCAGACTAAGGTTACACAAGCAGTCGTGCCGGGCGCACGCCCGTGGATCTACCGATCGACCGACGACGTCCATGCCGAGATTATGCAAAACGTGGGTATTTATGCTGGGTTGAGCTACGGTGCGCTGCGTGGTCAGGCGGGTGGCGTATGGGGCCGCCAGCCCACCCATGATGCTATCTTCTATGATGGCACTTCGTATGCCAATACGGAAGGTGTCGGGGCGCAATGGCCGACACTCGCGGAGCAACCACGGCTGGCGTTTGACCTCGTCTTCTCGAAACCCGCCGCAGTCGTAGCAGATGGGCAGCAGTTTAC
>JBBRHB010000726.1:0-2839 GCA_038223355.1 Chloroflexales bacterium | reverse complement strand
TGACCGAAATCTCCGCAGCATAGCGGCGCGTCAAGCGTTCGAGTTCGTTCATAGAGAGCAGTTTGGGATCAACGATGACACCGCCTTTCGCGCCACCGTAGGGAATATTAACCAGCGCGCACTTCCAAGTCATCCACATTGCAAGGGCGCGCACTTCATCCAGGTTGACCGAGGGATGGTAGCGAATGCCCCCTTTGGCCGGACCGCGCGTGATGTTATGCTGTACGCGATAGCCACTATAGACTTTGATCGAGCCATCGTCATGTTTGACCGGAAAGTTAACCGATAGTTCACGCTGGGGAACGCGCAGAACTGCGCGTATGTTGTGGTCGAGATTAAGTTTTTCCGCTGCCAGATCGAACTGCTCTTGGGCAATTTCGAACGGATTGTGGTATTCCGACGCCATTGTCGTGCCTCCTCATTAATACTGTGTCACGCAAAAGTCTCGAAAAAAGACGTGCCATGCTAGCCGATCCTAAGCATATGACGAGCCACTGCCAGCGACGTGGCTTGCAGCTCCGCGCGGCCGCCCAGACGCGCGGCTGCACTGGTATGGCGCACAGCCACACAAACCGGCCCATCAAACGGAGTGCGCAAGAGGCTGCGTAGCTGCGTGGTATACGGCACGTTGCCAACCACGAGTGGCAAATGCTCGGTGCCGTCGTCGGCTACATCATGCAGCCGAACGTAACTAACCTGCTGAAGGAATTCTTGATCGGGAACGGTCGTCCACCCGTTCTCCCCACTCCAGGGACCGCCGAGCCAATCATGGGCGAGATCCCAGGCGATCCGCAAGCGGGCATCATCGACCGCCTTGACAATCGCCAGTGTCGCCGCACGAGTTCCGGCCGCACTAAAGCCGCCAACACGTAAACCTGAGACCCAGCCACGGCCCGCTAGCTGCGGATCGAGGGGCTCGCCTTTGCCCGGATGGCGTGTTGCCGGTTGTGGTACCGTAGCACCAAGACCACTCCCTATGCCCTGTGGTCGCCCTGCCGTACCACCGCGCGTCATAGCTTGCCGCCAGTGACGCCACCGAGCTGCCAGGCTCGTGCTCGCACCCTGATGCCAGCCAAGTTCGAGGGCCAGTTGTGCTGGAGCCGGAAGTGTGTCAAGCAACGTTGCGAGCCAGTGGTGCACATCACTACCGTTACCCGTGGCCTCGGTGGTAGCAGGAGCGTGTACAACAAGAAACGGAGGCGCTGCCTGGTCTACCGCGATCAGATCGAGCAGCTCGTGCACCACTGGCCAACCGGGACAAGACGGCGGCAAGGGTGCGTGCAGATGGAGGATGAAGTTGGGCCGGGCAAGCCTAACGATGCCGTGCCAGATGTCACTATCCCCCGGTCCAAGCGCCGGCGGCAGATTCAGCTCCAGCGCGGTGACACCGGTAGACTGCAGATCAGCAAGCGTCGCAGCCGCTGTGCGCCTACCCGTCCATTCAGGGTGAAAGGGCAGCGCTAGGTGCATAGGTTGGCCGGGCAAGAAGACAAAAAGCCGCGATAGTGCGCGGCGGTGGTTCGATAGAAAGGCAGATGCGGACATCATCGTCCAAGCGCTCAATTGTCAAGTACAACGTTATTCTACGACGTATGCTCATTGTAGCATTCAGACTGGTCAAAGATCAAGATGGCTTTTGGCCCCGTGGTGCGAACCAGCCACGCCGCTCAGTTTTCGGCTTGATGGGCTGCGGCTGCCGGGCACGATCTTCCTGCCAGACATGCACGATCCGCTGGGCGGTGGTCACGTTGGTAAAGATCGCCAAGATGGCTAGCGCAAATGGCAGCCAGCCTACCAGCAACCCAAAGGCCAACAAAATGACCCGCTCAGGCCGACCCAGCAACCCGACTTTCCAAGTAAAACCGAGCGCTTCGGCCCGTGCCCGTGTATAACTGACCATAAGCGAGCCAACAATCGTGATATAGATGAGGCTGATCAACCACTGGCTGCCGGCCTGCCCCTGGTAATGTAGCAAGAGCCCCAGAAAGATCAAGGCTTCAGAGTAGCGATCAACGGTCGAATCAAGAAAAGCACCAAAAGCACTTTTTTGGTCGGTTGCACGGGCCAGCGCACCGTCTAGCATGTCGAAGGCGCTGGTAACCAGCACCAGCAGGCCACCCCACTGCAAATGTCCGTTTGCCAGCGTCAGCGTTACCGACAGGGTGAGCAAGAGTCCCAGGGTGGTCAGCACGTTGGGCGAAATGTTAGAGCGACCGAGCACCCGTCCAACCACCCGTTGTGTAACCGCCCGCACCTGTTCCTCGAATGGTTTTGTCAGCATTGGTGCTGCTCCTTGTGGACTAGATCCGGTCGACGGCTCCGCAGGACGTTCACCACTTCCACCGCTCACGGGCAGCACCGTGCCCGTACTACCCATGAGTAAGGGCACGAGCAGCCGTTGTTCATACCAAACCGGCACACGTACCTGCGCATATTGATGGTGCCAGATAGCTTGCTCATACGTCTGCATAATGCGCGCGGTGACATCCGACCAAGTGTAGCGCAATGCTGTCGTCCGACCCGCGTGGGCAAAGGCGATGCCGGTCGCGGGATTGGCCAGAAGATAGAGCACGGCTGCTCCTAGCGCAGCCGGATTGGTCGGCGGCACCAGCAGCCCTTCACGGCGATGCTGCACGACTGCCTGGTAGCCGGCAATCTCGGAGGCAACGATGGGCACGCCGCTACTCATTGCCTCAACCAGAATAATGCCGAAGCTTTCCTGACCCGTTGAAGGTGCACAAAACAGCGCGGCAGTGCGGTACCAGCGCGGCAGATCGGCGGCAGGAACCGGCCCAATGACTACGACGTTATGGAGACCTCGTGCGGCAATGCGGGCCTC
>JBBRHB010000725.1:0-2840 GCA_038223355.1 Chloroflexales bacterium | reverse complement strand
GCTGGTCGCGGGCGCGGTCGTCGTCCTGCTCGTGACGGTAGGTGTGCTCGCGCCGGCGCAATTTTTGACTCCTCTCGTGAGCGATACCGTCGTGAATCAGTGGCTCACCTCTTTCATGCGGATGTCATCGAATGCAACGTTACTCACAATCGTCAGCACGGTCGTGAGTATTCTCGTCGGCCTGCTGTTGTTGAGCGCCGAATTGCGACCACGGCGCCAGCCGCAGACGATCACTATTCGGCAGGACGGGCTCGGGAGTGTGACCGTGGGGCTGGCAAGTGTGCGGGACCTGATCACGTATACGGCGGCGCAGTTCACGGAGGTGCTGCAAGTGCAGCCGCAGATCAGCACGACCGAGCGCGGCTTGCTGATCCGGTGTCGGACGGCGTTGATGCCTGAGGCGAGCATTCCGGAGGTCAGTTCAGCGCTGCAAGCGGCGATTAAGCAGGCCGTGGAACAGCATCTGGGCATGAAGGTTGCGCAGGTCGTGCTGCACGCACAGCTCGAACCACTCACCGGGGGAGCGAGCCGAACCCCGCGTGCGCCCGTCCGTCGCCAACTCCGCTAAGCAATACGCGAAGCAACAAAGGAAGCGCCATGAACATACGACCGTCGACGGTTGGGTTAATCCTTGGACTGGTATTGGGGTACCTGTGGCTGACGCGGGGGTTCGGCTTCGCCTTGCTCCTCGGCGTGCTGGCCCTGATTGGCTGGTTGGTCGGCAAGTTGGTGAGTGGTGAGATCAATCTTGCAGCTATCCGGGAAGTCTTTACCCGGCGCAACGGCTAACAGGTGCTGTTGTGGTGCTGGGCCGTTCCACTCCTATCGCCCAACGTGTGAGTACAGCATATCACGACAGAGCTCCTGGAACGCGGTTATAGGGAATCAGAACCGCATGCCAGGAGCTGTTGCGCCGACGTAGATCGTATTGGTGGAGGAAGGCAAGTAGCTCCTTGATCACCTGCGGCTTGTGCGTCGCGAACAGCCCATGTGTTGTGCCATCATACTCGATGAGCGTGGCGTTAGGAATACCACGCGCCGCCTGACGGCCGGTCACATCAATCGGGACGATTTTGTCGCCGGTACCGTGAATGATCAGCGTCGGCACGGTAAAGGAGGCGAGATCGGAGCGGAAGTCGGTGCTTGAAAATGCCTTGACGCAATCAAGGGTGCCCTTAAGACCGGCCTGCAGTGCTGTATTACGTGCCCATTCCTGCCCCTCGTCGCTCATCCCTTTCGACAGGAGGCCACCTGTCATGGCTCCTTCGTTTATTTGCAACAAAACCTAGGCTGAATGAGGCTGGTCGTCACGCCCAGAGACACGCACGTGCTTAGCCTTCCTCAGGGACCTGTGGTAGGCGGCCAGATAGCGAGGTGCTTGATACGGCTCCCCCCGCTGCAGCACCTCGAAGATTTCGCGCACGACAACCTGCCCGATCAGGTGCCGCGCGTCGTCCGGCGCGTACCCTGCCGCCACCAGCCGATCCAGCGTCTGATGCGTCTCCGGTGGGCTCCCCGCTGACAGCTGGTTGTCCACAATCTCCAGGATCGCAGCCTGCAGTCCCGGGTTTGCAGGCAGTGCCTCCAACTTCGTGCATGGTCGTGGCATCGTTTCCTCCGCTCTCCACGGATCGTTTACGTCTCGTAGTCAGTGTGGCATGTGATGATCGGTTGAGTGTGTCAGCTCGGTTCTAGGAACGCAATGCGACCTCACAGGCTCGCCACAGAGCGAGGGCTGGAGCGCCCCGAGCAGCGGTGTATTGCAGCCATCCGCAACCGCCGTCGCATAGGTCCCAAGCCGATCAAGGTGCTGTGCTGCCTACGTGCTGCATCCAGTTCAATCTCCATCGAAACCATGTGCATGGCTTCACAAATACCCAGAAGGAGTACTTCTAAATTCGCGGATGTTACAAATAGCCAGAACGGGAGGGATACACAACGGGCACGGCGGCCACCGGCTGTGATGCGCTGCAACGCGTGCGCACGCTGCAGCCCAAGATCGTCATCCTGGATGCGAGACGGCCCTACGTTGATGGAGGCTCAGTCGTCCCTGCGCTACGGCGTGACTATGATGGTCCACTGCTCGTCCTGAGTGCGTGGTGCGATCGAAAGGATCGGGTTATTGCACAGGAAATCGGCGTTGCCGGGCGGAACGTCCGTTTCTCGCTGCTGCGCTCCCTCGTCGGGTTCGTGCCGCACTACACCAGTATCACCGGCCGGAACCCGACCCACAAGCGGTGCTCGTCCACGGGGCTCTGCGCGTCGACTGGCGGGCCATCGCGTGTTTCGTGAGACAAAGGAAATTTAGCTGACCAATAGGGAATACGACCTGCTGCTCTGCCTGATGCATAACTGGGGGCTCACCCTGCCGCACGAGGTGTTGCTGGAGCGGGTCTGGGTCGAGGAGTTTGCCGGGCACGGCCCTACCCTCTATGCGCATATCCGCTGGCTTCGTGACAAAATTGAGCCCGACGCGTCCCAACCCATCTATATCCACACGATTCGCGGCACCGGCTACCGCTTTGACACTCCGCCCAGCAGTCGGTGACGAGCACACGGTCGAGAGGACATGCGGCTTAGCGCTACCAGGGCCACGCGCCAGTGGGGCGGCAGACGACTGGCTCTGTGTCGAAGCAGATGAAAGGCGGGGGCCACTTGCGGGCGGGATGCAGCCCTGTACTGGGGGTCTATGTAGCATTGGAACGAAAACTAGGATAGGGCTATGCACATAGGTAGTAGAGCTACGAGGGGATGAAACTCACGACGGAATCGCTCTTCTGTCGGGAGTAAAAGCCGTTGCGGAGGTCCGCTGAATGGGATTCCGGTATTCTGGGCCGAGT
>JBBRHB010000724.1:0-2851 GCA_038223355.1 Chloroflexales bacterium | reverse complement strand
GTGGCCGCCCACTGAATGCATTGTGAGCCAAGTTTGCAGCTAGCGTTCATAAACGCGGCGATCTTCGTTGCCGTTCCAGAACGACAAGGCCCGGTCGCTCAACTTGCAGAAACCGGTGGCGCAAGTGTACCGAGCCACGCGACGAGTGCCAGGATGGACAACGCGAGGCCTGCTTCGAAGGCCACACTCCATCTGATCGACCGGATTGCTGTTGCGGCGTCACCGATGGCAAGCGAATCTTCGATTGCGGGAGTCGATTTGAAACGATGCAGCGCGGCAAGGCCGAGCATCCCACCGAAAGAGAGCAACTTGAGGACGAGCAAGCGCCCATAAAGCGATTGGGCCAGGAGCGAGATATTTCCCAGCCCGACCAGAAACCAGCTGTTGACGAGGCCGGTCAGGACAATCAGCCCGACAGAAAAAATGCCGACGGTTCCGAACCCCACCAGCGCCCGATGAGCGAGCGCAATGCGGTCCTGCCGACCGTTTTTCGGGGCGCGGGCTCGCAACAGCAAAATGAGCAGCCCCGCCAGAGCTCCGATCCAGACGCCGGCGGCGAGCAGGTGGACAATGTCAGCAATCAGGTGCGCTAGGCCGCGAGAGCCTTCGTCTGCCGCGCCATGGCCGGTCCAGGCGAGCGAGCCGAGCGCCGTCGCACCAAGGCATGACTGTGCAAGCCAAAGCTTTAGCGGGTCAGCGCGAAGCCAAATGCTGACCGGCAACGCGGCGAGCAGTGCGGCGATGCGAACCTTGCCGGCCGTGCCGATCGCCGTCTCATCGAGCACAGCGAGCAACGTTGCGCGATCAAGCTGTGGAACGGAAACACCACTCATGGCGGCAGCGAGGCAGAGCAGGCCAAACGCCGAGAGCGCGGCGCCGGCCAGCGAAAGCAAAGTGATCGTAACGGGCGAGATGACGTTGCTGCCCTCCTGCCGTCGGGCCCCATTCAACGTGTATAGCCCAAACAGCGGCAGGCCGAACACCAGCATGAGGTCCAGGTACAGTGCGAACCTGACCGCAATCAGCACTACGGTCGGGTCCACGAACTACAGGACCTGGAAGGCGAAAGCGCCATTTACTCGGTGCGTATCGGTTGTGACGGCATGCCACTTTACTTGGTAGCTGCCCTTAGCGAGGGCGTGTGCACCCGCCAGCTCCAGCGTCTTACCGTCAGTGCCGACGGAAGACCTGAAGCCGGCGACCTTCGTTGGCGGATGGTGAGGCATCCCGGGGTGGCCAGTCATCAATATGTCGCCACCACTCATCGGCGCCAATAGACGCTCGCTAAAGGTCAGCGACACGCGGTTGGTTGCGGCAATCGCGCTGTTCGCGCGCGGAGACGTGCCCATTAAGCGCGGGTGCGCTGCGGCTGTTCCACCAGCGAGAACGGCGACGGCCAGTGCCGGAAAGGCAATTATGCGCTTGAATGCCACGTCATGATCCTTTGCAACAGGAGATCGGAAGCGCCGCTCGGCCCTGACGAGGCGAGCGGCGTCCCGTCAGATCGACTTAGTAACCGTAGTAGCCGTAGCTGGAGTACCGTCGCTGCCACTCCTCACGCTGGTGCTGATACCTGTGCTGGCGCTCTAGCTGGTAATGCGAATATTCGTGCTGATATCGCAGTTCGCGATGGAGCTGCGCGTGCTCCCACGGGTCGAGGCCCTGGGCGTGCGCCCGCTCATGCTCCTCGTCGAGCTGGTCGTGAACGTCGCCATGCTCCCCGTCGAGCTCGTCATGCTGCCGATCGTGACGCTCGTAACGGGAATATCCGCCGTAGCCGTACTGGTTCTCGTAACCATAAGCCGGGTAGCCATAGCCCGAGTAGCCGCCACCGTACCCCGATCCGATCGAAATACTGAAACTGCTTTGAGCAGTGGCGGCGGAGGGCAGTATGGCGGTAAGTGCTGCGGCACCGCATGCTAGTAAGGTCAACCTGATGCGCATCGAAGCCTCCTCTCGTTGGTAGTGAGGAGGTATTATCGGTTTGACGGTGCACCGTGTCTGAATGCACTATTTATCTGTAGTTAATCTCTTACTAGAGAGACTGTTCAAGCTTTACGAATTTATATACACGGCGGCGTCGCCCAAAGGCGAAGTCGGACGAGTATTGATCAACTTCGTAGTTTTATAAATTCCTAGCCGATTCAAAATAGCTTACGCCATTGGAGAATTGAAGTTTTGAGCGCAGTGACGGAACATAATCAAGACCACATTTCGTGACCAAATCTGGGTTGCTATTAGTATACTGAGAGGTAATCCGGTTTGCTGCGCGCGGGTTCCGCGCGCAGCAAAAAACTTACTTTGGCATCGGCATTGTATCTGTCTTGGTCACGGTATTCTTTCCGGCGGCATCAGTTTTCGTCATTGTCGATTTATGCGTCATCATGTGATGAGCCCGATGATGATGGTGATGACGGTGATGGTGGTGATGGACCATCATCGGTTTTGTCTCGCTTGTTTCCTTGGTCGACATCGTCGTCGTCGATGACATCGTTTTATCAGCCATCTGTGCCGCCGCCATGGCCGGCACGCCGACCGCAGCGACCACGATGGCCAAGATATTTAGTTTCATGGTATTCTCCCCAAGTCGAAACGCCGGGTCGATTATTTTACACGGCGAGCGCAGGCTGCGCTGCAGGACATTACGCGCATTCGGCCTTCGTGCCAGCATCTGAAAGCGAGCGAAGCTGAGCCGTTTTGAGGTAGGCTTGCCGCGCGCATGGAATTAGAACTCGCCGGTCAGCCGATATGAATGGACGGTAGATTTCGGGCTGTTGGGAAGGCCGCCTGAGCGTCTTATTCTGGGTCTTCACGCTGGCAGGCGCTCTGGTCGGTTCGTTACCGCACCCTA
>JBBRHB010000723.1:0-2858 GCA_038223355.1 Chloroflexales bacterium | reverse complement strand
TCCATCTGGGGAGCTTGTGCATTGCGATAGGGCGCTTAGCGGGCGGACTTTTCAAGCGCCCAGTGCGGTCCCCCTTTCCACCATATGTGGATGCAGTCGAGCGGGCGGTCTCGGCGTTACGTAGTTGAGATGCTCAGTGGTCGTTCGCCACTGGTCATTCGTCGTTATCCTCAACGGGCGGGGAGGAGGGGTAGAACGACGGAAGATAGGCTAGCCCTACCTGCCGTATTGACTCCCGTCATTTTCATGTTATGATGACTAATATGAAAGAGAAAGACGGCTCAGGGATAAAACGTCCTTACCGGATGCAGGCTCGCGCTGAGGCGTCGCAGGCAACCGGGCAGCGCATCCTGCAGGCCGTTACCGTCCTATACGTAGAGCAGTGGCTCGATCAATTCTCGTTGGAGGATGTGGCAGTGCGCGCCGGGGTCACGGTTCAAACGGTGTTGCGCCGCTTTGGCAGCAAAGAGGGCCTGATTGCCGCCGCAGGTGCTGACTTGCAGCGACACGTCGAGCAGCAGCGCGGCGCGGCACCCGTGGGTGACATCGCGGGCGCCGTTCGCAACCTGTTTGATCACTACGAAGAGGTGGGAGATCTTGTATTGCGCTCGCTGGCGCAAGAAGGGATGTACGCGTCAATCCGTGCGCTGACCGACGGCGGACGGCGGCTCCATCAGGCGTGGGCGGAGCGCACGTTCGCTCCCTTGCTGGTAGGCACAGCGGGCCAGCAGCATGAGCGATTACGAGCGCAACTTATTACGATCACGGATGTCTACGTCTGGAAACTTCTGCGACGCGATCTCGGCCTGTCCCGTGAGCAAGCCGAACGAGCACTCCGCGAGATGATCCATGGCTTACGTGACGTGCCAGAAGCGCCAGCAACAAGGGGGAACCAATGGCCATGATTGAAGCGGTCCACTCGAAACGTTTCCTCTTCGTCCTGTGGGACGGCGGCGGAAATGTGAATCCCCAACTGATCGTCGCACGTCGTCTCGTGGCGCGGGGTCACACGGTGCACGTGCTGGCACCACGTGTGCTGGACGCCCGCATTGCCGCAGCAGGCGCCCAGTTTGTCGCCTACCGGCAAGCACCCGAGCACGCGAGTACCTCGCCGGAGCGCGATTTGCTCAAGGATTGGGCACCTCGTACGCCGCTCGGGGCTGCGGCATGCGTGCGGGACCGAGTGATGGCAGGACCGGCCCTCGCATTCGCGCAGGACGTTTTGGCGGCATTGGACGACTACCCGGCCGATGTCGTCGTGGCAGACTATCTCTTGCTTGGCGCGTACCTCGGTGCAGAGCGTGCTGGGCTGCCCACCGCAGCGCTCATCCATCACATCTACCCGCTCCCTGCTCCCGGTATCCCACCGTTCGGGCTGGGCTTACAGCCGGCGAGAGGTGCGCCTGGGCACCTGCGCGATGCGCTGTTGCGCAGCATGCTTGTCCGCTTCTATGAGGCGGCCCGTCCGCAACTCAATGAGGCACGCGCTGTGCTTGGCCTCGCCCCGCTCGCTTCGGTGTTCGACCTCTTCGCTCGACTGGACCGAGCGCTGGTCTTGACCAGCCCTGCCTTCGACCTTCCTGCAGCCGCCCTCCCGGCAAACGTCCGGTACGTCGGACCGCAGATCGAAGATGCGCTGGCGCTACCGGCCTGGGAAGGACCGTGGGAGGGCGGCGAGCGCCGGCCCCGCGTGGTCGTTAGCTTCAGCACCACGTTCCAGCGGCAGGACGACATGATGCACCGGGTGATCAGCACACTTGGCGGATTACCGGTGCGATCGCTTGTGACGGTGGGACCGGCGCTTGATAGCGTATCCTTCCCCGCGCCCCCAAACGTCGTCGTGCAGTCCTATGTTCCACACCAAGCGGTCTTCCCACACGCGGATCTCGTGATCACCCATGGCGGCCATGGCACGGTGATCACGGCGCTGTCGTGCGGAGTTCCGGTCCTTTGCCTGCCAATGGGCCGTGACCAAGCCGACGTTGCTGCTCGGGCGGTGTGGCACGGCGCCGGCCTACGCATGTCAAGCCACTCCCAGCCGGCAGCTCTGCGCAAAGCAGTGATGAGAATGCTTAGCGAGCCAAGCTTCCGAGCCGGAGCCCGCCGAGTCGCAGACGATATCGCGCGCGTGGATGGAGCGTCGCTTGGTGTCGAGGAGCTAGAGTGCCTCGCTGAATGTGTGTCTCCGGGCACACGCGCGTCTGTCAGTGCAGTTGGCTCGTAAGTATGGCTAAACGACGCCACAGCATTTACACGGTCACCAAAAGCCACTCCACGCGCGTTCCGGTGAAATCCTTAGGGTCCATCGTAGGCGGGACCGAGCATCCTTGACACTCTCTCCATACCAAGGTATCCATACTACCAGGATACTTTGGTATGTATGAACGACGAGCGGATGCCAGCAAGCGTAGCATGGGCGACCGACCAAGCGACCCGAGAACTTCTGGCCGTCCTCCCATTGTTGAATCGGCTCGTCGCCACCGAGGTTCGTCACGAGGCCGGCGAGGGGTACTGACGCTCCTATCTGTCCACACTCCAAAATTGGGATGCGTCTGCTTTCAGACCACTGCTGATACCGGCGTCGTCCGGCTTTATTTTTATGCCGATGACCGAAGTTACCATCACAATACAGGTGAGGTGAAGTACCCAACCACATCAAATAACCATTCATGGTCGTTGGATTATGTCATTTTGGGGTATACTCTATCCTGACGTCAGGCAAGGCCCGAAAATGCGTCAGAATAGAGTTCTTTTTCGCATTTCTTGACAGCTTCCCTCGAAGGTGACAGAGTCTATCCTGACACTTTGGAGCTGTCATGGCTGGACAACGGGTTGGCTATACCCGCGTCAGTAGTTTC
>JBBRHB010000722.1:0-2870 GCA_038223355.1 Chloroflexales bacterium | reverse complement strand
CGCAGCCGTGCGCGCGCCGGATTTTCGCTATTGGTGGGTCTTTCCGGGTGCACTCGCCGTGATCACGGGCTCCTTTGCGCTGACAAGTGGCTCCCTCACCACCCGCTATGGGCGCAACCTAGCCCTGTTTGTCGGCGGCAGCCTCGCGATGTGGGTGCTGCTTTTGCTGGTAGTGTATGCTGCCAGCGCCGATGTGCGGCTACTTGACCAAGCTGCGACCGATCCTCATGCCGCCTCTTGGTGGCTTTGGACGTTATGCGGAGTCGTAGGGATCGGTGGTTTTAGCGCGCTGTTACTCTTTGGTCCACGCCGGACAGAAGGTGGACGGATCTGGGAATGGGCCCAAGTGGCAGGCTACGCCGTGGTGCTAGGGGTACTACTGCTGGCGGTTTTGTATACACAGAGCCGGGGCCCTGAGATCGGTTTGATCGTGAGTCTACTGATCTTTGGCGACTTGGTGCTCCTACGCCGCTGGCGGGCCGCCCAGGCGGCGGCAAGTCCGCGTGCCGCGCGATTGGCACAGGGACTGACACTCCTCGGCTTGTTGCAAGTAGCAGTTATCCTGTTTTTAGTGATATTTAATGTCTCGCATGCACCGATCTTTAACCGGCTGCGGACGGTGCCCTACGTTGGTCGGTTAGGAGAACTTACTGAAACCGGTGATGGGACAGGGCGCGTTCGGGTTTTGATCTGGAAGGGTGATGGCCAGGGGACCGGCGCGATTGGCTTGATTACCTCTAATCCGATCCGGACGATCATTGGCTATGGCCCCGAAACGATGTTCACGGTTTATAACCCGTTCTACCCGCCCGAGCTCGCTAAGTATGAGGTGCGCGGTGCTTCGCCAGACCGTTCGCATCAGGCAGAACTCGACGAACTGGTGACCAAGGGTGCGCTCGGCCTGCTGAGCTACTTCTTCTTGCTTTTGAGCGGCGGCTATTTAGCCTGGCGGCTTCTATGGCGCTCCACCAACTTTCCTTTCCAACTTCTGTACCTAGCCTGTCTGGCGATGATCGTCGCTCATCTGTTCGAGGGATTGACCGGCATTCCAATTGTCTCAACCTTGACCATGTTGTGGGTATCATTTGCGGTGCTGATTGTCGCCGGCAAGCTTGAAGGACAGCTGGGAGCCGAAACTGCGCCGGCAGCAACTCCGGCTGAGGAGCAATCGGTCGCAGTCCCAGGCACCGCGAAGGCACAATCGAGCAAACGTGTGCGGGGCGGCACACCAGTACGAGGGGGATCTCGGCCGGTCGTTGCTCCCGTACGTGGCAGGGGTACCTTTCGCTGGCTTTATGGCGTGGTGGCGATCGTCGCTTTGCTAGGGGTTTGGTTCTGGAACCTTAAGATCGTCTACGCTGACATGTACTATAACCTTTCGCAAGGCGATGTAACTCAAAGCGACGTTGGCAGCGCAGTGCATAGCTACGCACTTGGCTTGCGCGCGGTTACACTGGCCCCTACGGAAGATTATTATTATCTGCACCTGGGCAATGCATTGATCCAGCTAGGCTATAACTATAAGCTCCGTAATGCTCAGAACGACGCCGACATTGCCCCTCCAAGGTCTGACCAACGGCTGGATGATCTGTTCAGCAACGGCACTAGTGATCAAGCTGCGGCGAAGTTCTATACCGATACGAGTGGTCCGCAATTGCTGGAATATGCGCGGATCGTGCTTGAGCAGGCGCAGCATTTGAGTCCGACGAACAAGGATCATGCGGCTAATCTGGGGCGCTTATATAATCTGTGGTACCAACTTACGCCCGATCCGGCCAAGTTACAGAAGGCGTTGCAGTGGTATGGCGAGGCCGCTCGGATCGCGCCCAATGATGTCGTTATTCTCGATGAGTGGGCGACGACCGAGGTGCTGGCCGGGTCGAAGAGCTACGCTGATGCCGAGCAAAAACTACTGCATTCCGAACAGCTTGATCCGCGCTATATTGATACACCAATCAAGCTGGGCAACGTGTATCGGCTGGATAACAAGCTGAAGGAAGCAGGGGCGCAATTTACCATGGTCCTCGCGAGCGATCCGAATGCCTTCTATCACGCGGACGCGGCACCCGAGCGGCTGATCGCGAGCTTTAAGCACGAGCCAGCAGTCTTGCAAGCGATGAGTGATGCAATACGTGGGCAGATCGCGAAAGAGTTCCCCGCAGACCAACGATCTACATTGCCGGCAGGCCGCCAAAAGACGCTGACTACAACGTATGCGCAAAACCATGCACTGCTGGGCTTGCTCGATGCCGCGTTGAACGACAAGGCGGGGGTACAACAGCAATTCCAGCAGGTGATCGCGCTGGTACCCGATGGTATCCAATTCCGCCAGCAATATACGAATGCCTTGAGCGAGACCGCGCAGTATGATACGGCGCTGAACCAAGCGCAGGCAGCACTCCAGCTGGCTCAGAATCAAAAACGAGATGACATGGTTACTCAAATCAAGAGTATGATCACGGCACTGCAGCAGCGGCACGTAGGCGGATAAACGGCAGATGCAATTTTTCTTGATTTTCCTGACAGCACTGGTGTTTTCGGTGATCGGCACGCCGCTGGCGCGCCGCATTGGCTTGCTGGCAGGTGTGGTATCGATCCCGAACGCGCGGCGCATTAATACGGTGCCGGTGCCGCAGCTTGGTGGGGCAGCCATGTATTTGGCCTTCATCGTGGGGCTATTGCTCTTTGGCGAGCGGGCAGAGATTCGCCAACTGGTCGCGATTTTGCTGGGCGCGACCTTGATGTCGCTTTTAGGGCTGGTTGATGACCGTTGGGAACTGCATGCCGGTCTGAAGCTGCTGGGGCAAATCGGGGCGGCATTGATGCTGATCGCGAGCGGGCTACATGTGCAGCTGCTGCACTCGGTAGTG
>JBBRHB010000721.1:0-2873 GCA_038223355.1 Chloroflexales bacterium | reverse complement strand
AGGTAGGCGATCAAGCTCGTGAGGCGCACGCCGAAGCGCCGCTGGCCGAGCACCTGACCCTCAAAGGCGACCTTCGGCGTCTGCCAGCGCTCACAATGACAGCAGTAGCGTTTGAGCAGCTGATGCTCGGTCACGACGACGGGGATCGGTGGCGGCAGGTCAATCACCTGGCGACGACGCGCGATGCTCTGACCCGTCAGGTGCCGCTGGCAGTCGGGACAGTGCGCGAGGGCATGCTGCACGACCGGGGGAGGAGCCTCGAAGCGCCGTCCGGGCGGGTGGGTGGCGGCGCGTTGTTTGCGCGGCTGGGGTTGGCGTGGTGGCTTGTTGGCCTTGACAAAGGCGGGAGGGTCAGGCGGACGTTCTTCCAACTCAGCACTGCGCGCCTGAGCGGTCGCGAGCGCCGCCTCCAGCAGAGCGACCCGCTCCAGCAGGGTCTGGAGCTGCGCGCGGAGTGCCTCGTTCTCAGCACGAAGCTGTGCTTGTTCAGTCGCCTTCATCCTCACACCAGATTACCACACTTCTCGGATGCCCCTTCTACCCTACTTCTGAACTGTTACGACAACTCGGCCATTTGACAACCAAACAACTGCGGGGCGGCGTGCAGATTGACGACCCCAAAGACATGGTCGAACAGCATCACCAAGCGTTTGATGTGCCAGCGACGGCCGTGCCGGCGAGAGACGGCGACGATTAACTATGCGTAGATACGGCTCGGAGGGCAAGCAAGCTACCCTCCGAGCCGTATCCTTTTTACAGGCGCTATGGCTGCGGTGAGGGT
Organism: Chloroflexales bacterium; assembly: GCA_038223355.1. GTDB lineage: Bacteria > Chloroflexota > Chloroflexia > Chloroflexales > Kallotenuaceae > JACDGP01. Next base: position 2,092 of record JBBRHB010000721.1, on the reverse strand, counting down.
GTAGGAAGTGGAGCAGCTTCTTGAAAGCGGTAGCCGATCCCGCGTACAGTGGTGAGCAACTGCGGCTGGCCGGGATCATATTCGAGCTTTTCGCGCAGCCAGCGGATATGTACATCAACCGTCCGAGAGTCGCCCATAAAATCATAGCCCCAGACTCGCTGGAGCAGCAGATCGCGTGACAAGGCCATTCCTTGATGGCGCATAAGGCAGGTCAACAGGTCAAACTCTTTGGCCGATAAGGCAACTTCCTCACTATCACGCCATACCCGCCGCGAACCGGTGTCCACCTTGAGGCCGCCGCTATGTAACACTTCGCGCGGGACACCGCTGCCTTCGAGCTGACCGCGTCGCAGGATGGCCCGTACACGAGCCAGCAGTTCACCCAGACTAAAGGGCTTGACCACGTAATCATCGGCGCCAAGCTCCAGGCCGGCAATGCGGTCGACCTCGTCTTGCCGGGCCGACAGCATAATGATCGGCACGCCCGACTCGCCACGCAGGATACGACACACCGAAAAGCCATCAAGGCGCGGGAGCATAACGTCGAGCAGGACGAGATCTGGATACTCGCGGCGTGCAAGCTCCAATGCCTGGGCGCCATCACCAGCGATTATGACGGTGTGACCCTCACGCTCCAAGTTGTAGCGTAATGTGTCGGCCAGTATAGCTTCGTCTTCGACTAATAAGATCGTTGTCATCGGATTTCATACATTCAAACATATCGCACCACGTGCTGCCTAGCATTTAAACATAGCAGCTCTGTGTAAAGCATGAGGGGCGATCATGTTAAGCAGTTGTAAAGCGGTGGGTTATACGCTCCGCGTTCGTGTCATAATACCTAGCAGAGTAGCCAAGGACAAAAATTGGCTGTCGGCTAACAGTTGGAGTTGAGAAGCCGCGATAAGAAAGGAAGCAACCGTGACGATGACCGAAACCACTACTATCCAATTCCCGGCTGAGACGAATGTGCAAGGGGCGTTCGTCCGGCAGCAGTACAGCATCCGTGACCGTATTACCGCCGATGGCTCATCCGGCTTTCGGGCGGAGCCGGACCGCTATCATTTGTATGTTTCACTGGCCTGCCCGTGGGCACATCGCGCCATTATTGTCCGGCAGTTGTTGGGGCTAGAACAGACGATTTCGATGTCGGTGGTGGACCCCATTCGTGATGAGCGCGGCTGGGCATTTCATGAGGGTCCAGGGCATACTGCGGATCCGGTCAACGACTTCGCGTTTCTGTCGGAGGCCTATCTCGCGACCGACCCAGAGTACACCGGGCGGTATACGGTGCCATGCATCTGGGATCGCGTGACCAAGCGGTTAGTCACCAACAATTATCCAGATATTACGATCGACTTTGAAGAGCAGTTTCGGGCATTTCAGCGTTCTGATGCGCCTGAACTGTATCCCGAGCAGCCGCGTGATGAAATTGATGCCATCAACGAATTGGTGTATCAGGATGTTAACAACGGTGTTTATAAGGCGGGCTTTGCTGCTTCACAGGTGGCCTATGAACAGGCATTCGATGCGTTATTTGCGCGGCTGGATTGGCTGGAAGAACGCTTGGCCCGGCAGCGCTTTCTGGTGGGCGGGCAGCTCAGCGAAGCCGACATCCGGCTATTCACCACCTTGGTGCGCTTCGACGCAGTGTACTACCTGCACTTCAAGTGTAACCTGCGCCGTTTGGTTGACTATCCCAACTTGTGGGGTTACGCCCGCGACCTCTACCAGCGCCCCAGTTTCGGCGAGACGGTCAACTTTGATCACATTAAGCGCCACTATTACATGACACACGACAAGCTCAATCCAACGCGTATCGTGCCCAAGGGACCGCTTGTTGATTGGAACGCGCCACATGACCGGGCGCGGCTGGCGTGATGGACACAAGCAAGACACTTCTCATTCGCGACGCGCGGGCTGATGAGTTCGATATGCTACGGGAGGTAACGCTGGCGGCATATAGCGAGTATGCGGACAAGATGCCAGCGCGACGGTGGCAAGAGTACCAGCAGGTCGTCCTCGCGGCGCTGGACAAGGCCGGGCCGGCCGAACGAATCGTCGCCGAGCAAGATAGCCAGCTGGTCGGCAGTGT
>JBBRHB010000720.1:0-2875 GCA_038223355.1 Chloroflexales bacterium | reverse complement strand
CTGCGATCATCATCTCACCCTTCGCCAAAAAAGGCTTCGTTGATCACACCCAATACGATACAACCTCGATCTTAAAATTCATCGAGGATCGGTGGCAGCTCCAGCCACTCGGTACACGCGACGCCGCCGCTAACAGCCTTGTCAATGCCTTCGATCTCACGGGCAGTTCTCAGTCCGGTGGACAACCAAGCAATTTGCCGAACGGTGGCGCCGGTGGCTTTGATACGTCGGTTATCGCCTTAAGCGTAGCTACCATGCTCGTTCTTGCCGGCCTGACCCTTCGACGCCGTCAGAGCGGCAGGCGCTAGGCTTAGAAACGAAGTACCACGGGTCCAACGTAGATAGAGTCCAGGACGACCTTGATGGTCGTCCTGGACTCTATCTGCTCTTGTTCAATGTGAGGCCGGTACCGCTCTTTAGCGACCTGCCTGCTTTGAGCGCGCCGTCAGATCGTCCCATTGGCTGTCCGTCAGCGTATCAAGGTAGCCGAACTCGCTGGCCCCACGCAGCCATTCACCGCCGTCAATCGTCACGCATTCACCATTTATGAAACCGGAGCCATCCGCCAGCAGATAGGCAGCCAGATTAGCAAGTTCAGCATGGTTGCCCACACGTCGCAACGGTACACGCGTCAGAGCCTCCTGAGCCAGCTTCGGATCGGGCATCAACCGTTCCCAGGCACCGGGCGTGGGGAACGGGCCAGGAGCGATGGCATTCATGGTAATGCCATAACGAGCCCACTCGACAGCTAACGAACGCGTCATAGCCAATACGCCAGCCTTGGCCGCCGCCGATGGCACGACAAAGGCTGACCCGGTTTCAGCATATGTGGCGACAATATTCAGCATACGCCCACTCTGTCCGGCGGCGATCCAGCGCTTGCCCAGAGCGAGCGCGCAATAAAAGGTGCCATGCAGCACAATATTTAATACTGTGTCGACGGCGCGATGTGATAAGCGCTCAGTAGGACTGATAAAGTTGCCGGCAGCATTATTCAGGAGTGCGTCGATCCGACCGTAATGCGAGATAATGCCGTCAAGCATTATCTCAACCGCCGCCGGATCACGGACATCGCATCGCATCACGAACACCTCACCACCGTAGGCCGCCATCATCTCGTCAGCGGTCTTACGCAGGAGCTCCTCCCGCCGGCTGGTAATCGCGATCTTGGCCCCGAGTTCGAGGAACCGTTCGCCCATCGCACGTCCAAGCCCTGTTCCACCGCCAGTTATCACGACCACCTTATCCTGCAATAGGTCAGCTTGAAACATAGGCCTCCGCAACAAGCTTCTTCATACCCGTAGTGTGACAGCCTAGAGCGTTATACGAATGCGGGAACCCCGGTGATTTCGCGACCAACGACCAAGGTGTTGATCTCATTCGTTCCCTCATAGGTATAGACCGCTTCCATATCTGCATAATGGCGGGCCAGATGATATTCAAGTAGGATCCCATTGCCGCCCAGGATTTCCCGACCCATAGCTACGACCTGGCGCGCCTTAGCCGCATTGTTCATCTTGGCCAGCGAGGCTTGTCCCTCTGTCATGGTTCCCTCATCCCGCAGTACGCTCAACCGCCATGTCGTCAACTGCATAGCGACGATTTCGGCGAGCATCTTAACCAGCTTTTCCTGGATCATTTGATAGCCCGCTATCGGCTTGCCGAACTGTTGGCGCTGCTGGCTATAGCGTAAGGCGATCTCATAGGCGGCCTGCGCATGGCCAACGCCTTCCCAGGCTACACCATAGCGCGTGTTCTTCAGAACGTTGGCCGTATCGCGGAAGGAACGGGCCTTCGGGAGCTTATTGGTGGCCGGAATAACACAGTTTTCAAGCTTAATGTCTGCATTAAGCAGTGCCCGCTTGGCGAGCTTACCTTCCATCTTAGTAGCGGTAAAGCCTGGAGTATCTTTCTCGACTAGAAATCCGCCTATCTGACCAGTCTCGGCGTCCTGTGCCCAGATAATGGTCACATCCGCGAAAGTTGCATTACCGATCCAACGCTTGGCCCCATTGAGGACGTAGGTGTCACCTTCCAGCCGGGCGGTCGTTTGAATATGTGACGCATCCGAGCCAACATGGGGTTCGGTCAAACCGAATGCACCGATCTTTTCCATCCGTGCCATCGCCGGCAGCCACTGCTCCCGTTGCTCTTCTGACCCGCAGTAGTAGATACTAGACATCGCCAAGCCACTCGTGACCCCGAAAAAGGTACAGATCGACCCATCGCCGCGTGAGAGCTCGGCTCCGATGAGGCCTGCCGCAACACTAGACATGCCCGGACAACCATAGCCTTTAATCGGGCCACCACAAATGTTCAGCGCCGCAAGCTTGGGAATGATTTCAAATGGGAACTCCGCTCGTTCCCAATACGGGTTGATAATCGGCACAACTTCGGTATCGGCAAAGGCTCGCACCCGGTCACGGATCTCGAGTTCTTCAGGGGTTAGCAGGGCATCAAATTGATAAAAATCAAGTGCATGGTCGACCGCTTGCATCGCCATCGATGAACTCCTTATTCATATAAACAACTCTGTTTTACAGTATAACCTACTATCTTTGGATCGGATCTTGGCCCACATGACTGCCGTTTGCTTATGTTGGAAGGAGACATGCGACGGATACCGCTACGGTCCCGCAACCACCGCTGCATCGACCAATACGTCTGCGACCGCAACTGCTACGGCAAGTACTGCTACACTGCCGAATACAGGCGGTGACTCAAGTGCCTTTGGCCTCTTCTTGGGTCTCGCATTGGTAGCCTTGCTGGGTGGCGTGTTGCTTCAGCGCCGTGCGCACTATAGCAAGTAAGGGCGTTTTTGCTTCTTAGCCTTAACCAAAAGCTTGCTAGCCGGGTCTTAGGTACCGCCAAGCGA
>JBBRHB010000719.1:0-2896 GCA_038223355.1 Chloroflexales bacterium | reverse complement strand
TTCATTTGACGCCATTAGGTATCCAGCTCACCACCGAGCGTTCCTGGCCGCGTGTGGGTGATCCAGGACAAACCAACATTATCTGGTCGCCGGCAACGGGCCATACGATTCGCGGCCCCTTCCGCACACTGTGGCTCACCCATAAGGCCCCGTTCTTTGGCGAACCATTATCAGAGCAGGTGGTAGAAACGATCAATGGCCAGCCTTTAACGGTTCAGTATTTCGAAAAATGGCGCATGGAGTTGCTGGCGGATGGCACCGTCCGGCTCGGTAATTTGGGGCAGGAGGCCCTGGCGCAACGTCCTTGTGCAGGTGACTAGCTCCTATTCCCCGATTGCATCGGGCTTAACAAGCGTGTATACTACACGAAAGTCAATTACCGATCACTGTAGATCATGATTGGGCGAAGATTGCCTGCTCCGTTCGGAGCGGGTATTTTGTGTTGTTGGGGAGGTAGAGGATGGAAACAGGGAACCAAAAGTGTCCAACGTGCAGCCGGACGCTTACCCAGCATGATGATGTGTTCACCTGCGTGGAGCATGGTGATTGGGTATTATACGGCACACGATTACTGGTTCGTCCACCAACCCCTGAAGCACTACGCCGAGAAGTGGTGGCGATGCCGTGGGAAGCGCACTTGCCGCTCGCAGCTTAACCGCTGCAGTAATGCTCGCCAATTGAAACGTGCAGCCGGGCGGCTGCACGTTTGGTTTTAAATGACAGGTCAGCCGATGAGGCATGAGCCCGTCAAAGGCACAGACCAGCAACCAGGTATTGGAGGTGCAACTAAAAGTGATCGGTTAAAGCGGCGACCTCGCGATATTTGGCCAGAACGAGATCGAGACCCGGTTGATCCACAGCTGGCATATTACGATAGATTTGTTTGTCGAGCATTTGATGCTTATCGCCAGCAGGCCACAACCGCCACGAGTCGTTGTCGATCATATCCGCCACAACCAGCAGCCCGTCCGTGGTTCGTCCAAACTCGATCTTTAGGTCGACCAGCACCACATTTTGTGCCGCCCAGGCGCCTTCCAATACACCAAAAACTGCGCGGCCCACCTCGGTCATGCGTGTTACCTCATGGTCCGTGGTTACCCCGTGTGTCACAATCTCCTGCACTGTCATTTGCGGATCATGACGGGCATCATCCTTGATAAAGAATTCCACGAGCGATGGGTCAAAGCGCTGGCCCTCGACGCTGCCAGCCACGCGCTTAAGGTATGAGCCGGTAGCAAGACGCCGCATCACAACTTCCAGGGGAATCATTGCACAGCGGCGTACCAACAATGTGCCATCCTCAGGCGCGGAAACAAAGTGAGTCGGTACGCCAGCAGCATTGAGTAGCCCGAAGACATTAGCGGCAGTGTGGCTGCTTAGGCGGCCTTTACCGGGCAGTACGTCGCGGCGCGCACCGTCGCCAGCGCTGATAGCGTCCTTTTGTAGCATGATGGCAAGCGTGGGATCGCCCGAAGCCGCATAAATGATTTTGGTCTTGCCTTCAGTGAGTCGTTGACCATATTCCATAGTGCACTCCCATTAGTCTTGTTAGCTTATGACAAGCTCGCGGCATACTGCACCATATTGCGGAAGATGGGTAAGCCGTCACCTTGGCTACGTTGCTTATTGCGAACCCAATCGGGATGCAATTGTGGCAAAAAGGCGCGGTCTGGATGCGGCATTAAGCCTAGGACGGTGCCACGCCGATTCGATATACCAGCAATCGCACCCGCTGCGCCATTGGGATTATCTGGATAGAGCAGCGTAGGTTGGCCAGCACGATCCACGTAGCGTAAAGCGACCTGCCCCTGCTGTTCGAGTCGCGTTAGTGACGCAACGTCACCGACCAGCCGGCCCTCGCCGTGGCCAACCGGTAGGGCGAAAGGCTCCGTGATATCCCGCAGAAAAATGGACTGTTGGCCAGCCAGCGGTGCCAGTCGCACCCAACGACATTCGTAGTGGCCCGATTGGTTCGTCGTGAGCGTGATCGCTTGCTCCCGCTGTGGGCCGTCCTCAAGACCCAGCAGACCAGCTTTGACCAGCACTTGAAAGCCATTACAGATCCCTAATACGGGATGCCCATCGGCAATGAAGCGCTCTAGGGCACTGCCCAGGCGATGCACCAAGTCTACCGCCAGCAATTTTCCGGCACCCAGATGATCGCCATACGAAAAGCCACCGGGAATGATTAAGCCGGCGTACTTGCTCAGGTCGACACTTCTCTCAGCGAGCCGGTTTACGTGGATAAGCTCGGCGCAGCCCCCGGCGAGCGTCACCGCAGCCGCCGTCTCGTGATCACAGTTAATGCCGGCCGCCCGCAATACTAATATCCGAGGTCCATTCGAGGTCATGCTACACCACCACTATTGAGCCATAATTCCATGGTCCGACCGACAATCGCTAAACTCGCTGCAGAGATTTTATCGAGGGTATCACTCGTCGTATGCCACGGGGGGTAATCGAAGTCGATCACATCGACCGCAGGAATACCTTGCGCCAGAAACGGCGAATGGTCATCTAGCATTGAATACTTAATCTCGGGTACGAATTGGGTAAAGCCCTGTCGCGCGGCAGCCGCCCAGATAGTCTGCCGTAGTGCCGGCGTAGAATTGCTTTCATAGTACACATCGAGGTTCGTGTCACCGATCATATCGAGGATTACCACAGCAGCCGGACGTTGCGGGACGTGTGAAGCCAAATAGCTTGCGCCGACCGTCCACTCCCAACCATCCAGATCACCATCATCTTCGGCGTCTAAGAAGGCGAGTTGCACCGTTCGTCCGAATGTTTCGGGTCGTATGACACGTGCCAACTCTAGCAGTACCGCCACGCCGCTGGCCCCATCATTCGCAGCCGGTACGGGCTGGTGTTGTTTATTGGGATCGGGGTCATGGTC
>JBBRHB010000718.1:0-2906 GCA_038223355.1 Chloroflexales bacterium | reverse complement strand
GGGTATCGCTCGGTGGAGGTAATGAGTTTGGGCCGCGCTGCGAGCGTGGTGATCGGGCACTCCTGGCTGCCGTTGGGGGAACCATTCGCGTCGCCGTTATTCCGACTGCGCAGGCCGATGGTGGCTCTGATCCACTGCGGGCAGGCAACACGGGCGTTCGCTACTTCCAACGGTTAGGCGTGGCAGCCACCAACGTGCGTATCACCGACCGGCAGAGCGCGAGCGACCCGGCGCTTATGGCGGACCTTCAAACGGCCAATTTCGTCTACCTGCTCGGCGGCAATCCCGGCTATTTGCTCACCACGCTGCGTAATACACCGGCGATGGACACGCTCATCAGCATGTGGCAGGGCGGGGCAACCGTCTGCGGCAGTAGTGCCGGCGCGATGATGCTGTGTGCTGCTCAAATCGGTCGCGTTAGTGGGTCACGTGAGCCCTGGATTCCGGCGCTCGGCCTCGTTCCTCAGACGCTGGCTGCGGTTCATCATGAGCACGCTCCCGCGTCGCTGGGCTGGGAGTTGCTCAAGGTCCTGCCGGCGGGCTATTGCGTCATCGGTATCGATGCCTGCGCCCTGGCAGCGTGGCAACCCGACGGTCGCTGGCACATGCTCGGGAACGGGAGTGTTCGGGTGTACGAGGACGGTGGCCGGGAGCCCGCGTGCTATTCCCACGGTCAAAGCTGGCACCTGCCAGCGACCATGGTTGAGCCGAGCGAGTGATTCGGCAGGCCGCACTCTCCCTGATTATTAACAACGTCGGATGCCGTAGGGTGCGGAAAGTACATCCGGCGTTTACTGTACGACGCCATTCGTCAGCGCCAGCCCAATGAAGCGGTCAGCATTCCCCGTTTCTTGCCAGTGTCACCACACGTCTGTCACAATGCGAAAATGACCGCGCTCCTGCACGGGAGATACCTACCTATTCTGGGGCCAGATCTGAAACTCTTGCTCACGCCCACGCGCATCAGCGGCAGTGCCTCGTCCCGAAGAACGCGCTCGTACTGAGATCGACCGCTTGTTGCAAGCGGCTGGTTGGGTTGTCCAAGACGGAACAGCCACCGTTCGAGTGGGCGCCCTATGCTATGCTTCATCGATGAGCCTACGAGCGAGGACATCCCATGAATGCACCCCAGTGTATCGTTGACGTTATGCAATCATGAACCGGCTTGTTCTTATCCGTCACGCACAAAGCGAGCATCACATCCGCAAGCTCACCGGTGGGTGGACCGATACACCGCTTAGCCAATTGGGGAGAGCGCAAGCCCAAGCCGTTGCCGGCTCTTGCCGGGAGCTGCTCGCACATGAGACCTCGCTCTGCATCGTGAGTAGCGACCTTACGCGTGCAGCCCAAACTGCCGCATACGTGGCAAACGCACTTCATCTTGCCGTCCAGCTGGTGCCAGCCCTCCGCGAGTTGAATAATGGTACGGCTGCCGGCCTCACGCAGGCAGAAGCTCAACACATCGAACTGCCAATGACTCAGCCGGGTATTGATTGGGTGCCGTACCCGCAGGCCGAGAGCTGGCACATGATGCAGGAGCGCGTCTTTGCCGCTATGGACCAGATCGCCGCCAGCCGTCCATCCACCATCGTCGTGGTCACGCACGGGAACGCGGGGGTCGTCGTCATTCAGTGGTGGCTCCGCCTGTGCGCTGCCTGCCGCCAGGGCGTGTCGTTTGAACTGGACCCGGCGAGTATCAGCGAACTGACGATCAACCACTGGCAGGAACGGACCATCGTGCGGCTCAACGATATCCGTCACTTGGCACTTCTCGAGCCCTCGGGATAAGGGTCATCCCGGTCATCTCTCCTCACGTCCAGTACAGGATCGACCCACACGGGAACCGGCTCGTAATCTCGCGCTCGAAGAAGCTGCGTAGGGCTTTCATGGTTGCCCGATCATAGACGTATTTGGTTCCACCAAACTTGTTGGCCTTGATGACACGATCACGCTCGTTCATCTCCAGGCCGCTATTGGGATACCACCCGAGCAAGATCTCTTTCGAGCCGGGTGTGAAGCGATGCGTAATCAACTCAACTGTCAGATCGCAGGGGAAATCGAGCGCCGCGGCTGCTTGATCCAACAACTGGCTATAGTGCGCTTCCCAACGCTCAACCGGCATGATTGGCGCGATCACCAAGCCAATCGGGTATCCCCCGCCGCCGCGCGCCCGGGGCAGTGCAAGACGTCGGAGGGCCTGCAAGCGTGCTGCTACGGGTGCCGTTCCGCTTTCTAAATGCGATGATACCGGCGCGATATTAATACTGGCGCGACAACGCGTCTGGCCGTGATGGGGGAGGTCCAGAAGTGGGTCGATGGCGTCGAACTTACTGACCCAACGCAGCGCACCTTGTCTGCGGGTCCCGAAATACCGGATGCATTCAGACAGGCTGCCGGTGAGATGCTCGAGGGCAAGTGGGTCGGTGTAGCAGCTCGCCTCGAAGGTGGTCACGTTGGCCGGTTGCTCATACTGGGCGAGGTTCTGCAGGATGGCCGGCAGATTAGCAAAGACGCGCACCACCGGAGGGCCGGACAAACTCCCTGCTAAGTAGCAATATTGACAATGGGCCGGGCAGCCTTCGGCCAGATGGAACTGCCAGTCGGCCGAGGGTGGGATCGGGCGCAGCTTCAAGGCACTCGGCGGCGCGCAGACGACAGCCAGTGTCCGCTTCGCCAACGCATAGGTCTCACGTTCATTGCGACCACGAACACCGGTCACACGGTTCGAGGCGAGTTCTTCGATGGGCAATCCTAATGCTGCAACTCGGGTAGAGATCTGTTGACCCCAGGGTTCGAGCAAGGCCTGCGGTGTAAAGATCACCCGCTTTGGCAGCCACCGCCGTGATTGTTGCATCGTTGTGCCGCGCTGCGCACTTGCATCGCCCGCAGGCACACGCTCGGCTATC
>JBBRHB010000717.1:0-2911 GCA_038223355.1 Chloroflexales bacterium | reverse complement strand
ACCGCGCGGAATTTGGTCGGGAGGATGCCGCAGCATTGATCACCCGCTATGGCTATCGCAAGGTGCTGGTGGAGGTGGGCGACAAAACCTCCAAGGAGCCGCGCTCCTATGGCCGGACGACCGACCGCATCACCACGCCCGACACCGTCCAGCGCAATCTGGGCGAAGCGCCGGGCATGCTGCCGGTCTTTTTGCTCCGACACATCCTGAACCGCGCGGCGATGATTCACAAGGCCGATTTGGAGGCGGATCTGCCGGGCTGTACCGAAACGCCCGTGCCGCTCACGGTGGCGAACGACGATACCGTCGGCCGGCAATTGCTGGAGCACTATAGGGACGTCCAGGAGGCGTTGGTCGAGCAGATCAAGGCCGACCGCTGGGATGCGGGTCGCGTCGGGAAGCTCTGGGGCGCGATGAGCGAACTGCCGTCCCTGCTGGATCGGCTGCATACCGATACCGGCAATGACGGTCCGGTTGGTAGGCGGTGCTATAGCGTGCGCTATCCGCCGTCGCTGCATGCCGAACTGGTCGTGACGGCACCGGGCTTTGCTCTCGGTCTGCTGTTGCCCAAGGAACGGTGGTTGCTCGACCTCCTCCGCTCCGAACTCGACGAAGGCCGCAACATCATCCTGTTTGTGTGGCACACCGGCAAAGGCAGCGGCTTGCTGGAGCACCTGGAGCGCCTGATCCGGCACCACTACGGTGACATCACGATCACGCTCGATGCCACGAAGGTAAAGACCGGCGTGCGTGAGCGCTGGATCGACGAGCAGGTCGTAGCAGCCGGTAAACGTGTTTTGCTGGTCAATCCCACGACCGTGCAGACGGGGCTGAACAACCTGGTGCATTTTGCGACCGCGATCTGGTGGGAAAATCCGCAATGTGACGCGGTGATCTACCGTCAGGCCAACGGCAGGCTTGATAGGTTGGGACAGCGCCAGCCGGTCCGTATTCTATTCCCGTACTACCAGGACACGGCGCAGGAAATCATGCTCGATTTGCTGGGTCGGAAGATCGCGGCGTCCTTGCAGATGGATGGGCTGAACGTGGTCAGCGCGCTGGAAGCGGTGGGCGCGGAGCAAACACCGGTCCTGCAAACGTTGGAAATTGGACGGGCGATCTACGAGCGCTTGCTGGCAGCTCCGAACGAAGTGAAAGAGGACAGCGCCACCTCGAGCCGGGGGGTAATGTAGCAGGTGAGGATCGGGGTGGGGACCCGCTGTCGTGAAACGAGGTGGCGTTCCGACGTTTCGCTTTCCATACACCAGCACTCGACGCCGAACGTGCGTCGCAGTGGTATTGCTCCGCTGCCGGCCGCTTGTCAATCAGGGACACCATTCCCATCGAGGGCGCTCACTCCCGTTGAACGAAGCCTCGCTCGATGGGCACATGCCAGCCGTGGAACAAAGAACTGGTGACGCCTGCCCTCCCTCCCTGAAAGCCCTTGACCTTCCAGGTACTGGAACGTGTACAGTACGTGTGGGAGGACGATATGGCCATGCTCATTCATGAGGTCGCCGCGCACACCGGAGTGTCCGCGAAAACGATTCGGTATTACGAGGCGGTGCGCCTCCTGCCGCCGGCTCAGCGCGGATCAAATAAGTATCGCCACTACACATCGGCCGATGTTGATCGGTTGCGGCTGGTTGCCGGTGCGCGCAGCATTGGCTTTTCTTTGACCGATATCGCCACCATTCTGGCAGCGCGTGATGGCGGCCAGGCGCCCTGCGGCCATGTGCTGACGATCCTCACGGAGCACCTGGATGCGCTTGATCGCCGACTCGCCGATCTCGTTGCCCTCCGGACGAGCCTTGCGGGGCTTCGTCACCTGGGAGCATCCTTACCCCAGGATGACGTGCTGGGCGAGCAATGTATTTGCGCCCTCCTGAAAGCCTATCCAGGCCAACGCACCGCCAGTCGTGCGGAACGGGCGCCATCTGATCTCAGGTGAACTCCAGCGCGTCAGCCCCCCACCCCTACCCTCGGCAAGATGTGCCGCGTGTGGCACACTCGGCCAGGTCGTCGCTGGCCAAACAGTCAAAGCCCTCCTCGCGGTGAGCCTACGCAACGTGTCCGCCCATGACTATCTGTTCTGCCCGACACAAACGTGCCTTGTGGTGTATTTTGGCGCGGATCACGGACACGCCTTCACGAGCGACCAGCTTCGTGAGCAGGTCTACCAAAAGGCGCCCCATGATCCGAGCGTGTGGATCTGCTACTGCTTTCGCCACACAGTCGGCGAGGTGCGCCGGGCATCGGCTGTCGAGCGTCGCGCCATCGTTGCCGACATCACCGCTGGTATCCAGACCGGTCAGTGTGCCTGTGATCTCCGCAATCCACAGGGCACGTGCTGCCTGGGCAACGTCCGCGCGTTGGTCAAGAAGGAAACACAACCACCATGAAACCGCTTCTCCGTGACCTGCTGGGTCGGTGACCATGCACATTCGATTGGCAGCTCGCTCAGCGGATGTGCAAACCGTGAAAGGAAGAACCCATCGTGGTCGTCGTGCTGAGCTCGAACGACGCCCAGGCTCTGCTCATCCTGACCGCCCTCGTTGCCGCTATCGCCGCCAGTTGGGGCCCACCTGGGTAGAACCAGCCGATACCAGCACTTGACATTCTTAGGTAACGCTCTTAGCATGCTGTTACCTAAGAAGGGGGTCAGCATGACCGCCGCCGAAATGATAGAAGCGCTTGGCTCCCTAAGCGCTGCCGACCTACGCAGGGTGAAGGCCAACATCGACGCACTCGCAGCACTCCAGAGCCAATGGGGCGAACGCGACGAACCCGACGAACCCCAGACCGGCAGTCAGCCAACCTATCGCCAGGAATACATCAAATGCGGGAAAGCGGGTTGTCAAAACTGCAATGCCGGTGGAGGCCACGGCCCCTACTGGTACAGCTATCAGCA
>JBBRHB010000716.1:0-2933 GCA_038223355.1 Chloroflexales bacterium | reverse complement strand
TCCATATTCCAGCCCGTCTATGAGACACCACGCCGGTCTCTAGTTCGCCTTGGCTGATCACAAATCCTAGAGCGGGATCACCACATATCGCATATAACGTCCGCCGCGTGAGTGCGCTGGGGTGTGCCGACGGCGAAGCCTGCTTGTGCTCAATCGAGTCATAAATACGCCAATCGGGGTCGGCAACGGGCCGTAAGACCTCAGATCGGCGTTTGACTTCAGCGGAGGTCTCGCTTGAAAACACGACGCCGGACGACTGATCCACGGTCAAATAGCTGGGGCGTTGCAAGGTAAACCAGATAAACGCTGCGGATTTGACCGGCGGTATGAGCATGACGTTGCTCGTGGTGGGTATGAGCCGCCGCCAGTCTGCGAACTCGTTGACCTCATCGTCGGTACCCGAGGCCGATGCCAGTCGCAGTGCGCCGGGTAAAAATGCCATGCCCGTGAGCATAGCGAATCCCAACGCGAGCGCGCTTGAAGCACTCGACCGCGCTCTGGCGGTCCATGTCCATACTGCCCACACGAGTGCCACTACCGGTAAGCCCAACGCCGCGATGTTGCGGACATGTGAGGCCCATGCACCATCTCGGATTGAATCCTGATTGGAGATACGCAACAAGTTCACCGCGTTGGCCACCGTCGCAACTAATATCACCATCGCGCCGATGACTACACCGTAATTCAGGATTTTTGATGCCGTGGCGGTCAGCCTATGACGTACGGACCAGACCGCCAGCGCAGCCAATGAGGCGGCGAGTCCATCGACGTCAGCGAATGTCCAACTCAACAACAGCATCGACGCACAAAACAGGCCGCCTCGCGGGTCTCTCGCCATACGCACCATGGTAGAGGGAACCAGCATCACGCTTAGCAGCGTGGTCAGCCACATCCAGCGCCACGATTGACCCTGCAGCAATATCGCAATAGGAGAAACGAGGCTGGGTATGGCATTTATCGCTAGCCCCGAGATTCCAACCACTAAGGCTGCCCCGCAAAGTTTGCGAATGCGCTCGTCCTCAACGACCATCGCGGTGAGGGTCAGGCAAATGATGGGATGAGCGGTCATTTCGTAACCCGCTCGGTCCCAGTGCTGGATGAACAGAAACTGCGATCGCTCCAGAACCATTTCAAACCACGCGCCGTCGATTAAAGTAACGTGCGAAGCGAGCGCTGGTGATAAACGCACGGCGGTTGCTGCCAGCGCCAGGGCAACAGTGCCAATCGCAGCGAGTCTCAAGGACCTGCTTAACCCGATTAACAAGCAGAGCTGCAGCAGAACTCCCGGAAGGGCCATGATCGGATGGATGAACATTGCCGCCCACATCATCACCAACGCGCTGATTCGCCAGCCCGAAAAGTGCGCCGCAAGCGCTGTGGCCACCAGGGCCTCCGCCAGCGATCGGGCCGTCAGATAGTCTTCGGTGTAGCTGAAGATGCCAAAAGGTCCGTAGGTGCCGGGAATGATCAAAACGGCGGCTGTTGCAATCCAAGTTTCGCGGTTGCCCACAAGCTTCAAGGAGAGCACTTTCACAGCGGCCGTGAGCCATGCGGCACACACGCAAAACAACAGCGTGGCGGCATTGACCAGACCCAAGGCACGAATCGCCAACGCGTAGATCGGGGAAAACGCTGTGAATCGGTCCTGGCTGGCGAATTGCAGGTACAGGTCGTGCTTGAGGTCGGGATTCAGGCGCGACATCGCCTGCATTGCGTAGAGCTCGCCATCGCGGGCGAAACCCTGGTACCGGTGGATAAGTGCCCAGATGGCCGCCAAGGTCGCCACCCATAGGACCGCGTGGAACCAGGGCGCGGACTTCGCGGCGGTTTGCCCAGCCGGCGGTTCTGTCAAATTAGAGGTATGCAAACTGGTTGTTCACCGAGTGGGTCGACTCGGACGATATTATGTCTCCTCGCGACATGCGGGCGTGAAGCGCCGCGCATCTTTCGGGGTGGTTATTCGATACCGAGTTTCTTGATCCGATAGCGAAGAGCACGGAAGCTCATGCCCAGAACCTTTGCTGCAGCCGTCTTGTTATAGCGTGTTTGCTCGAGCGCTTTGAGAATCGCGTCACGTTCGACGTCTTCCAAATGGTCGCCCAACGGCGCTCCACTACCCGCTGAGGGGCTGCCCACGACGGCGGCTCCCGGGACGGGCCGAAGTTGCATGTCCTTGGCCGTAATCTCGCTCAAAGGATTTAGTGTCACCGCCCGTTCGAGGATATTTTCCAGTTCCCGGACATTGCCCGGGAACGCATATGTCTGCAACGCCTGGATGGCGTCCGGGCTCAAGGTCGCGGGGGATGTCTTCATTTGTCGGCCAAGCCTGCGCAACATCGACTCCGTGAGCTCAGGCAGATCGTCCACCCGCTCCCGAAGGGCCGGCACACGCAGCTCTATGACATTGATTCGGTAGAACAAATCTTCACGAAACCGTCCTTCGGTGACCAACTGTGAAAGATTCTTATGGGTTGCGGAGATGACACGGATGTCCACGCTGACTTCCAGCTGCTCGCCAATGGGTCGTACGCTCTTTTCTTGCAGAACCCTCAGCAGCTTGACCTGCATGTGAAGCGGCAGATCGGCTATTTCGTCCAGAATCAACGTGCCGCCTTCCGCGGAAGTGATCAAACCGCGTTTGTCCGCGACGGCGCCGGTGAAGCTGCCGCGTTTGTGTCCAAAAAGCTCGCTCTCCATGAGCTCACCGGGTATGGCACCGCAATTGACGGGGACGAAGGGGGCATCACGCCGTGAGCCTGACTCATGAATGAGTTTGGCAACCAGTTCCTTGCCGCTCCCGGACTCTCCCGCGATATGCACCGGGGCTTGGCTGCGCGCCACCTTGCCTATCATCTCGCGGAGCCCCTGCATCGCGACCGACGAACCTAGCAGTCGGGGCACGAACGTGGCCGTATCACTGTCATCCCGGGTCG
>JBBRHB010000715.1:0-2934 GCA_038223355.1 Chloroflexales bacterium | reverse complement strand
TTAAAGATACCTTTTTAGGCCTCGAAAAACGGCCCTATTCAATGGCGACGACCATGCAAAAATGTATGCGGGTCGGCGGCAAGCATAATGATCTGGAAGATGTCGGCGCATCACCCCGTCACCAAACTTTTTTTGAGATGGCAGGTAACTTCTCGTTCGGCGAGTATTTTAAACGCGATGCGATTCGCTTCGCCTGGGACTTTTTGACCGAGGAGCTCCAGTTGCCGATCGAGCGGCTCTGGTTCTCGATCTACCAGGATGACAACGAGGCCGAGCAACTCTGGCGCGAAGTGGGAGCCCGCCCAGAGCGGATCTTGCGCTTCGGCGAAAAAGATAACTTCTGGGCGATGGGCGATACCGGTCCCTGCGGCCCAAGCTCTGAAATTCACTACTATCAAGGGGACGACCCTGAGCACCAGGTACCCGAAGGTGTCAACAACGACGACGATTACATGGAAATCTGGAATCTGGTTTTCATGCAGTACGACCGTGACGGCGCGGGCAATCTGACACCCCTCGCGAAGCCGTCGATCGACACGGGCATGGGGCTAGATCGCGTAACGGCAGTGATGCAGGGTGTCACAAATGACTACGAGACCGACCTGTTCGTACCGATTATTCAGAAAGTCACTGAGCTGGCGGGAACGGATGAGGCAGCGTATCGCGCCAATCCCGTGCCCTATCGCATCGTCGCCGACCATGCACGCGCCTGTACCTTCTTGATCGCCGATGGTGTGCGGCCTGGCACGAACGGCAGGAATTATGTGCTACGGCGTATCCTGCGGCGAGCAGCCTATCAGGGCCAAGTCCTGAAGATTGGCAGACCGTTTCTGGCCGACACCGCTGAGGTCGTGATCGAGATCATGGGGGCAGCGTACCCTGAATTAGTGGTCAAGCGTGACTATATCAAAGCGATGATCACCGAGGAAGAGGAACGCTTTGGTCGCACGCTGCAAAGTGGTGTGCGGCAACTCGAGGAACTGATTGATCGGATGCATGCAACGGGTGCGACGGTGCTGGCCGGGACCGATGCCTTTCGCTTGTACGACACCTTCGGCTTCCCGGTTGACCTGACCGCCAAGATTTTGACCGACCGCGGCTTGAGTGTTGACGAGGCCGGCTATGAGGCCGAGCGCGCGGCGCAACGCGAGCGCGATCAAAAAGGGAGCAAAAGTAGCTTTGGGCGGGATCCAGATTTCTGGGTTAAGCAGAACATGCCGCGCACTATCTTTACCGGCTATAACGAACTCGAAACCTTTGGTCATATCAAGGGGCTGGCCGTCGATGGCGAACTAGGGGCGACGGCGGAACAGGGCGATGCGGTCCAGATTGTGCTTGACCAGAGCTGCTTTTATGGTGAGTCGGGCGGTCAGGTTGGCGATACCGGCGTGATCAGCGGCCCGCGCGGCCGTGTGCGCGTTACCGATGTACAGAAGCCGGTACCGGGTGTGTACGTTCATAGCGGGATTGTTGAATACGGCATACTTGCGACGGATGAAGCCGTCCAGTGCCGCGTAGATCACGCCCGACGTCGTGACATTATGCGCAACCACACGGCAACGCACCTGCTCCACCGCGCGCTCCGTGATGTGCTAGGTGAGCACGCTGAACAGCGCGGCTCGTTGGTCGCCCCAGAGCGACTGCGCTTCGACTTCGCGCACCGGCAGGCCGTCACACCGGATGAATTGAGGCAGATCGAAAGCAAAGTGAATGCGTGGATTCGAGCCGATAGTGTGGTATCGCCTGCCGAGATGAGCCAAGCATCGGCACGGGCCCTAGGCGCGATGGCGTTGTTCGGCGAAAAGTACGGCGATGTGGTCCGGGTGATCACGGTCGGCTGCGATGACGTGCCCCCCGATCCCGAGTCCAATGCCTGCTCGCGTGAACTCTGCGGTGGTACACATGTCGCCCGGACCGGCGAAATTGGCGCACTCCATGTCGTTGGCGAGAGTTCGATTGGTTCGGGACTACGGCGTATTGAAGCAGTGACCGGACGGGGCGTGGAAGAGTTACTTGACACGCAAACGCAAACCCTACGCGAGCTTGCCATGAAGCTTGGGGCAAATCTAAACAACGTTGGCGAACGGGTTGATGCGCTTTTGGCACAGATCAAGGGCCTGCAAGCACAACTGGCACAGGCGCAACGGACTGAAAGTAGCAGCCAGCTCCAAGAGATTCTGGCGGGCCAGCACAAGGTCGGTAACCGTTCGGTGATCGCGGCGCGGCTAGATGTGCCAACGAGCGATAAGCTGCGCGACGCTGGCGATTGGTTGCGTGACAAAGTTGGCTCCGGCGTTGTGGTACTGGGCACCATCCTTAACGAGAAGCCACAACTCCTTGTGATGGTTACGCCGGATCTGGTCAAGCAGGGTGTCCACGCCGGTACCCTGGTTAAAGCGCTGGCCGGACTGGTCGGCGGTGGTGGCGGCGGGCGTCCTGAAACCGCAATGGCCGGCGGTCGTGATGCGACTAAACTGGATGCAGCGATCAAGGCAGTCGACACGTTACTCAGCTAGCATTCGTGGCACTTAAAGTAGGATAAACGGTGTGAGCAATCAACCTCCCGGCCGTGGTAAGCAAGGTCGTCCACCAACCAATGCACTGCCAGCACTCAATAACCAGCCAACGAGGGCATTAATACCGATCACGCCAAGTAGCTCACTCGAGACGATCATCGCCCAGATGGTGGGCGCGGGGGCCGAGGCTGTCGAGCTGCTGGTGCCGAATGGTACCACTGCCCTGCAGAGTGTCGCCGGCTGTGATACGCTGCGCCAAGCAGCAGACAAAGCCGGCCTTCATATTACAATCTTTACTGCGGACGAGAAGACAGCGACTGCCGCAAACTTGGCGAAGCTCGATCTGATTCCGGTCGGTAGCGCCGTTGCTGCCCCGGATCCAGCGACGGCCGCACGCTCACTGTATGCACCACGCCCG
>JBBRHB010000714.1:0-2939 GCA_038223355.1 Chloroflexales bacterium | reverse complement strand
CCTGGCTTCAAGGGTGGCGCCTGGGACAGCTGTTTCCGGCTGGCCTGGTCTACCGCCAATCAACCACCTTCGCGTTCCTTGGGATCCTGGCGGCGCAGGTGGGAAATGTCTTTGCCAGCCGCTCGGAGCGCGCGTCGATTCGGGACATCGGCTGGCTGAGTAACCTCAATTTGATCTGGGCAGTGCTGGCCAACCTGGTCCTCCTTGGTCTCTTGCTCTTCGTGCCCATCTTGCGCGACTTTTTTGGCTTCGCGCTGCCGCCCTTGAAGCTACTGCCCTTGTTGCTGGTACCACCCTGCGTGGTCTTGCTGGCCGAAGAAGTACGCAAGCTTGTTATGCGTCGGTGGGAGGCACGTGCTGTGCCGACCGGCACGGTCACCGACCAAATGTCCCCCGCTTCTTAGGACCGTTCCACCGCTCGCCGTTGCCGTTCCCGTCGGCGTCTCCGTACACTTTCCATATATTGACCCCACCGACCCATATCTCTTCCATACGCCCCGTCCGCTAGACTGAAGCGGCACACGCGAAGGGTGCCGAGGATACATGCGCATGGGAACAATTGCTCCAACCGAACAGGTGCCGCCGCCCGTTGGCAAAATAGCGTCGGTGACCTATCACGTATTCGCGCTACTCGGCGAATGTGGAGTGGTCTTGACGGCGGTCACGAAGGTCAGCCAATGGACCGGGTATGCCGCCTTCCTGTTGTTCCTCGCCGGGCTGCTCACCTTGGTCTATCCCCACGTTGGCACAGACCCGCGCTATAGTCGTTGGGTCTGGGGACGACCTCGCCGCTCCCTCGTACCGTGGCTTGGCCTGCTCATCCTCCTCGTAATTGTTGTGCTTCAGGGGAGCCGCTAGCCGCGCTGCACTGCGCGTCACTATTTTCGATCTGGTACAGTATATGTAGTGGTACTGTCAGGTTGGCTATGCACAGGTAACGTATGCCCCTCGCAGACTCTCTGTTAGGCCGGCGGCTAGCCACTCACGAAGAAGAAGAACAACGCGTGGGTGTGCTGGCCGGTATTCCTATGCTTGGTCTTGACGCGCTCTCGTCCTCAGCCTACGGTCCCGAAGCTGCACTAACGTTGTTGCTCCCACTCGGTACGCTAGGCATTGCCTATATCGGACCGATCAGCTTGTTGATCATCGCGCTCCTGTTTATTGTGTATCTGTCCTATCGCCAAACAATCGCGGCTTATCCCAATGGTGGTGGCTCCTATACCGTGGCGAAAGAAAATCTGGGCGTGGCACCCGGCTTACTCGCCGCAGCGGCACTCATGATCGACTATGTGCTGACGGTTGCCGTAGGCATCTCCGCAGGCGTCGGCGCACTCGTATCGGCGTTCCCGTTCTTTCAGCCCTATACCTTGCTTTTGTGCCTAGCGATCCTTGGTTTGATCGTGCTGGTGAACCTACGGGGTGTGCGGGAGTCTGGCATCGCGTTCATGGTTCCGACGTATGTGTTCGTTATCTCCCTACTTGTCATCATCGCCATCGGACTGGTCAAGACTGTACTCAGTGGGGGCCATCCCATCCCCGTCATCGCACCGCCGAGCCTTCCGGCCGCGACTGCCACAGCGAGCATCTGGTTGTTAATGCGGGCCTTTGCCAGTGGCTGCACGGCCATGACCGGTGTCGAAGCTGTAAGCAACGGTGTGTCAGCCTTTCGCAAACCGGCCGTGCTTTACGCTCGCCGCACCCTGACAGCCATTATTGTAATTTTGGCCGTCCTCCTGGCTGGCATCGCCTATCTTGCCCGGATCTACAATATCGGCGCGACCGAGCCGGGACAGGCGGGCTATCAAAGTGTGCTATCGCTATTGGTAGCAGCCGTCATCGGCCGGGGCACCTTCTACTACATAACGATCATCGGCGTGATCGCCGTGCTGGCGCTCTCGGCTAACACTGGCTTTGCTGATTTTCCGCGGTTGTGTCGCATCGTTGCTCAGGATGATTTCCTACCCCACGCCTTTGCCAATCGAGGTCGCCGGCTCGTCTTCTCGCAGGGCATCTTCGTGTTGGCCGCGTTGTCAGGGCTCTTGTTGATCATCTTCGGTGGCATCACAGATCGCCTGATTCCCCTCTTTGCGGTTGGCGCGTTCTTGGCCTTCACGATGTCACAGGCAGGCATGGTCGCCCATTGGCGCAAGGTCGGTGGCCCCGAGGCCAGACGAAATCGCATCATCAATGGCGTAGGTGCACTGGCCACCGGCATCACCTTGTTGGTCGTGCTGGTGTCGAAGTTCGTTGAAGGTGCGTGGATCACCGTGCTGCTCATTCCGCTGCTGTTGATTCTGTTTATGAGTGTGCGGCGCCATTATGACCACGTTGCGCAAGAAATTGCGACCGATGAGCCGCTTGACGTTGCGAGCTTACAACCACCGATCGTGATCCTACCGATCAAGGGCTGGAACTCGATCACGCGCAAAGCATTACGCTTCGCCCTTAAAGTATCGCCCGACGTACGCGCGCTGTTTATTGCTGGAGACGAGCAACAGGCCACCGTGCTCCGCGCGGCATGGACCACGTGCGTTGTTCTGCCCACTGAGCAGGTTGGTCTGTCATGCCCCCAACTCATTATCATACCGTCGCCCTATCGCCAGTTATACGGCCCGCTGCTTGACTACGTCAAGCACATCGAGCACGACTATCCTGACCGCCAGATCGCAGTGATCGTACCCGAACTGGTCGAAAAACATTGGCATCATTATCTGCTCCACAACCAAACAGCATCCGTACTCAAAGCCCTGCTCTTATTTAGTGGTGGTCGCCGTATCGTGGTAATCAATGTGCCCTGGTATTTAACTGCCTGAACTTTCTTACTGAAGGCAGCAATCGAGCTTGGCACCGGTGTTCAAACACGTATGCTATAGCGCTACCACCACTACGAAGCGAACTGCAAAAGAATGCTGCCTAGTGGAGAGATTCTCGGAGGGCTA
>JBBRHB010000713.1:0-2943 GCA_038223355.1 Chloroflexales bacterium | reverse complement strand
GCCACGGCCTAACAGTCTTACCATTCCTAGCGGGCGAACGCTCACCGGGCTGGGCCGACGATGCTACCGCCGCCTTTGTCGGGCTGCGTCTGGCAACCAAGCCGATCCAGATCCTGCAGGCCGCTCTCGAAGCAGTTGCTTTTCGCTTCGCCTTGATTCATCAGGGACTCAAAGCACAGTTACCCGCGACGCATACCCTGGTAGCTTCGGGCAAAGGCTTCGTTCAATCACCGACATGGGTCCAAATTACAGCTGACGTGTTAGGGCAACCGGTTGTAGCATCGGATCAAAAATCGGCGACTGCGCGCGGCATCGCTCTGCTGGCCTTCGATTTACTGGGTATCGCCCCACTACAAAGTGTGCCATTCACCGAAGCTCAGACCTTTCAGCCGCGCGCCGACCGCCATGCCGTATACGTCCAAGCCTTGGCGCAGCATACGGCACTGTATAACGAATTACTCGGCGGGCAGGCAATCCAGTCGAACGAGCAGCTTCACATCTAGCCTGATCGAGGTACGGCGAGGAGACAACGGAAGATATGCGGAGAGATACCGAGATCAAGCTGGAGCACACGCAAGACGTGGATGGGCTCTCACCGAAAATCCCCCCAATACACCAGGACGAAGCCCATACGACAACCTTCATACCTATTTGGGTAGAGAAAACGCTTCTAGTGGTAGCGGGATTAAGTCTGTTTATTTTGGCACTGCGGATGCTGACAAAAGGCGCTGGTGCCGTCGGTCCCTTGATGATCCATGCGCTGCATATTCATGGTGCCGCCAATACGTTGGGCTTTGGTTGGCTATTTGCCTCGATCGTCCTCAGTGGTGCGCCTGTCGCTAGCGTCGCCTTGAGCTTTCTTGCCAGTCACGTGCTCACGCCGGTTGAAACCTTTACGATGATTACCGGCTCCCGGCTGGGTGCCGACATGATCGTCTTCTTCATCGGCTTCATTTACTTTCTGCGCGGTCACCCTAAATCCACGAGCATCTCATTAGGTGTGATCGCACAGAGCGTCACGGCGACGACCTACCTGCCCGCGCTGCCGTTCGGCTATTGGTTGCTAACGAGCCACGTCATGGACCATGCACATATTGCCTTGCCTAGTTCGATCACTGGCCTAGTCGCGGTCGTTTTCGACCCCATTGTCACCTTTACCGCGGCGCATTTGAATGCTTGGCTTGTTTTTCTGCTAGGCGTGGGCGCGGTGTTAGTCGCCTTCCGTATTCTAGATCGTGCTTTGCCCCACCTTGACGCGAACCAACGCGCGTTCGGTCGTGTTGGGCGCTTGGTTTACCGGCCCTTCGCAATGTTCGCACTAGGGATGATTGTCACCTTGATCGGCATGTCGGTTTCGGTTTCGATCTCATTGTTGGTTCCGTTGTCGGCGCGCGGCATAATTCGCCGCGAGAATACCGTACCATATATACTTGGCTCCAACCTAGCCACGTTGATCGACAAGCTCTTACCTGCCGTGCTGGTTGGCCATCCATTGGCGGTGCCGATCATCCTGATCGAAATGGTCACGATCTCGACAATCTCGTTGGGCATTATGCTGTTTTTGTACCGACCGTATGAGCGTTTCATCCTGGCTGTGCTCGACCGCGTGATCGAGAGTAATGGGGCACTCGCACTCTTCATGGGATTGATGGTCGGCGTGCCGTTGGTGCTGATATTGATCTAGCGAGGGTTTTTAGCTATGCAACTGCTCATCTACGCCGGCCATGCGCCATCTCGTGACGCGGTACTGCAATTCAATGCGCCCCTGGTCCAGCAGGTGGCAACGGGGCTGACACTGGTGGCGGGGGGCGGACCTTCCAACACAGCTTTGCTCGAAGAGGCCGTCAAGCAACTGGCCATTCCTGAGAGCTTACCGGTGACGTTGCGGGCACTCCATGGTAATGCACAAGAGGCGATCAGGAGCGCGGTGCACGAGCGACCCTATGATCTGGTTAGCTTCGGTCGGCTACGCCCCCCCATGCGTCGCTGGCTGCCAGGGCAACGCAGCAAAACACTAACCCAACGGTTGGAGCCCTCCGTCCTACGGGTACAAGGTACGGTTAGGCCCTTGCGGCGGATCCTGCTTGCCAGCGGCGGCGACGCGCATACCTTTGCTGATGTCGCACTAACGGCACGGCTCGCGCAACCGCTGGGCGCGACTGTAACCCTTCTGCATGTTCTGCTACCCGATGCATTGTTCATTGAGGGCCGTACACGCCGTCAGCGGACAGTCGAGGAATATCTGGCCGATGGCTCGCCAGAAGCAGGCGTCATGCAGCGAGCAGTAGCACAACTCAAAGGTGAGGGTGTACCAACGCAGTTGATCGGGCGCGCCGGTCCGGTGCTCGACGAGATTATTGCGGAACTTGACCGTGGCGATTATGATCTCCTGGTGATCGGGGCACACCAGGTAGCGAGCGCGCTCGACCGTATCTTGCTCGAAGACATTACCGGCGATTTGTTGGAGCGCAGTCCCCGGCCGGTCCTAGTTGTGAAGGGTGACGAGGGAGCCTAATTGTGACAAAGCCTCCGCTGGCGCATTGCATGCTACCGGCGGAGGCCCGTTGTCTCAAGCGTAATCCAAGCAGATTAGAGATTGGTCGTGCTGCTCGGCTCGGTTGGTTCGGACGGCAGGATCAGTCGATCTTTCGTCATGGACTGCCGCCAAGTTTCGAGAGTGCGCGCGGCAAATTCACGGCCGCCGATGCCAAAGGCCAGCGCTGAGGCCACGGCCACGGCACCAATCAAGAGACCGAAGGCCAAGTCGATGATCTCGTTGGCGAGCCCCAGTTCGCGGAGCGCCATCGAACTCGCTAGCACAATAATGAACATGCGTGCAACCTGCGAGACCAACGTTGACTGACGCGTCGCGCTCGCATTCACCGCCCGCCCAACGAGGCCCGCCAGATAGAGGCCGAGGGCGAAAATAATGATGGCTAAGAC
>JBBRHB010000712.1:0-2957 GCA_038223355.1 Chloroflexales bacterium | reverse complement strand
CCGTCAGCGTGTTGTCTGAACACACCAGCGCGAGCAGCGCTGGCACGGATGGGCCAACCGGAACGGTCGTGCAGGTCGCTCCACATTACTGGACCCGCCGAAACAGCTCCTCGACATCGGCGGTTGTCAAGCCCCCGGTGCGAATAAAGCGCACGTTGCCCCCACGGTCGATGATGTACGAGACCGGAATGGGGTAGATCGCATAGTCGCGCGCCACCTGGCCAAGCTCGTCCAGCGCGATCGGATAGCGCGCGCCATAGCGCGTGACAAAGTTGCGGACATCCTGCTCAGCCAAGCCCTGCGAACGCTCCCCGTCGAACAGATCAACGCCCACAATGACCAACCCCTGAGAGCGGAGTTTGTCATCAGCGGCGGCAAGCGCTGGTGTTTCCTGTTTGCAGGGGATGCACCATGTGCCCCAGAAATTGACCAGCACGACCTTGCCACGGTACGCCGCGAGGTCGAAGCGTCCGCCGTCCAGCGTCCGGAGCACAAACGGATGCGCGGGCTGGTTAACCTCGACGACGGCCGGACCGGTTCGCGCGGTGCGCGCCGTCGCAGACCAGACGCCGGCGAGCGCGAGCAACGCCACGAGCATCCCACCGATGGTGAGCACCACGTGCCGATGGGAGATGCCTTGCCGGTCGATTGCGGCAGCACCGACGAGGTCGCGCTGCTGGTCATACGTCCAACGCCGTTGGGGATCATGCAGCACGGCAAAGGCCTGGTCTAGCGCGGCGCGGCGCTCCTCGGCCTGCGTCGCGAAGTCGACGTCCCCGAAGCTCCGCGCCTGGGAGGGATCATAGAGTGCCAACTCGCGCCGATAGGCTTCGGTAATATCGTCGGCACTCGCGTACGGCTCCACGTGAAGCAGACTGTACCAGTCTGGTAGGTCGTGCAGGGCTTGCTCGGCCGGTGCAGTCCGCGCTGCTGCCACGACCACGTTGCTGTCTGTTACCATCTTCATCCTGCTGTGCCTCGGCCTGCACGCGTGACGAACGACGCACGCAGCCATACTCTCCGACAGTATTACTACAGTATGGTAGTACGCTACCGCGAGACCGTCAACCTGTTCCGCCACTGCCGTGGTCACGTATCGTCGATTGTACCTTCGTATCAATCGCACCGGCCTGCGGCCACTCCCCGTCTCCCCGATCGACAGGAGCGGCTGTGCAGACCAACGCACATGCGCTGCCGCAGCTGCTGCCGCGGTTGGGGAGACGCCGTGCACACTGCGCCGGCTACAACGGGCACTCACGGGTGCTGCCGCGTGCGTGTGATCCGCCGGAAAAGGGTGCGTTTACAGCGTGCTGGCGGATGAACGGGCACGACCATCATGCCCAACCAATGGGCAACCGCTTCCGCCATCCGCACCAGGTGGGTGCAGGCCGGACAAGCAGTGACGTGTTGCGTGACCGCCCTGTGCTCTGGGGCCTCGAGAACACCAAGCACATATAGCTCGACAACCTCATCGATGTGCATCTCAGCTATGGGTGTCCTCGCTTTATTGGAGCCAGTTTGTGATGTCCAGACGGACGGCCAGTGGTGCGATGGCCCTGATTGAGCGTGGCCCGATGAGATCACCCTGCCATACCACCGTATGGTCCCGCGATCTGGCCTGCAGCACGTTGGGGTCGTCATCTCTGCAGGACTGTGTAGCCCGCTACTTCCCAGCCCTGCATGCCCTGATCAAGGTTCCAGACATTGGTATAGCCGGCCCGCACCAGTGTGGCGGCGGCAATCGTTGACATGCGGCCGCTCCGGCAATACACTACGATCTTGGCCGTTTTGTCGCGTGGGTACCTGGCCAGCTGCTGTTCGGTCTGATCAAATGGCACGAAGCCATCCGTGGCAGCGAGTTCGCCCTCGTAGGGCACATGCGTATTGATCAGGACAAAGTCTTTGTTGCTGAGCATCTGGTGCAACTCCGCTGCGGTAACGGTGGTAAAGCTCCCGGTCGCGACCACCCGCAAAGGGGTCTTCGGCCGGTATCCCGGCGCAACCGTGGACGGGGAGCGACATGCACTCAAGACGCTGATGAGCAGCACTACCGCTATACACGTTCGGACAGCCATCGCGTTCTCCAGTTCGTAGGGGGTGCCAGTGGCACCGAATTCCGCAGATCCGCCCATCAGGACCCCGGCGGCGGCTGTTCCACGGCCTGCGCCGCACCGCATTACCGGCTTATGTTGTACCGGTCACCACAAACGCCTCAAATTGCCGCATACTCATCGGTCCGATGTGCTGCCGCACGAGCCTCCCATTCCGATCCACGAGCATACTCACCGGAATCCCAGGCAGCCGGTACAGGTCGCGCGCAATCGCGCCTGTCTCGTCGAGCAGCACGGGGAATGGGACGTTGAACTCGCGGGCGAAGGACCGCGCGTCCGTGAGCGAGTCCTGATACGTCAAATTCACACCCAGCACGACCAGACCCGCCGCTCGATGGGTCGTGTACAACTGCACCAGTTCGGGCATCTCCTTCCGGCAGGGCACACACCAGGAAGCCCAGAAATTGATCAGGACGGGGTGGCCCCGAAAATCAGCGAGCGCGACCTGGCGTCCAGCGAGCGTGGTGAGGCGAAAGGGCGGAGCCAAGTAGCCGACCTGGGGCACATTCGCACCGAGGGATTGCCCGTCGTCGGGAGCGGTTCCCAAGCTGAGCGGGTTGCGCGTGAGCACCAGCCGCCCAGCCTGCCAGGTTGGTCGTACCAGCACAATACTGGTGGCGACCATGACCAGCAACGACCCCGCCAGGAGCATGCGGAGCAGTGTCCAATGGCGGAGCCGCTGGCTCGGTTGGTTGCTACCCTGTGGTACATGCTGCATACGTTAACATCACAATCAACGAGAGCTATTGGCCGGCAGATTCGACGCCGGCCAACAGCAGACGCAGCTTATACGCCGCTGGCCCAGCGCAACGCTGCTGTCCCCGCCAGTACGGCGAACGCCAGCAG
>JBBRHB010000711.1:0-2966 GCA_038223355.1 Chloroflexales bacterium | reverse complement strand
GTCGGGAGGGAGACAGTCGCCGAGGCGAACGGTCTGGTCGAGAGTTGCCTCGTAGTCAACCGTTTTGAAGATTCTGCTCATACGTGTGAGTGTAGCACCCTGAGCGCTTAGGAGAGAACTTCTCTCCGACAAACTGCTAGGGGCCCGCCAACGAAAGCTAGGCCTAACAGGCCGGGGCTCAACCCAAGCTCACGAGTAATATAGAGGACAAGCACGGCCATCACGACGTTATCGAAGAACTGCCATGTCCCATTTGTTCCAGCGACGGCTCGCAGGATTGGATTACTGACGACGAACCGAAGTCCCTCAGCAATCTCCCGCCACATGCTTTGTTGATGTTCGACCACTGGTGTCGGCTCTTGTGTTCGTATGGATGCTAAGGACCAAGCTGAGATACCAAAGGACACTGCGTCAACGAGCATGGCGAGGGGCGCAGTCATAAGCTGTACTAACACACCCGCGAGAGCTGGTCCGCTAAGATGCACAGCCGTCCCGCTCACATTGAGCTTGCTACGGGCCTCAAGGATATGCTGACGCTGTACCACGGACAGAAGATAGGGGTGGTACGCCGTGTCGAACAAGGTGTCCAGGATGCCTACGCTCAGGCCAATAAAATACAACGGTTCAATGCGGAGCACGCCCCACCGGTAGGCGAGCGGCACGAGAGCTAGAAGGAGGGCGCGCCCGAGGTCGGAGCCGATGAGCACGGCACGCTTACGGTGGTGGTCCACCCATACGCCTGCTATCAGCGCGACCAGCAGCGCCGGTGCTCGTTGCGCTGCGACGAGGAAACCCATCTGAAGCGGGCTCGCTTTGACGACCAAGGCAGCCGTCAGTGGTAATGCGAGTTGGGTAATCTGTGTTCCGAGTGCTGAGACGGTCTGTCCAGCCCAGAACTTGAGGAAGTCAGGGTAGCGCCACAGGCTGGTAGCAGAATCAGTCACCGGCAATCTCCCTCTCACCACGTAAGACATCCGACAGAGTGATCGGCGGCAGTCAGTACTCGTGCACGTAGTACGATCCGTCAGAAGTGATCAATGTAAGAGTACAGTATAGTCTGCGGATGCGTTGCTCGACACCGCATCGGGCATGAGATAGGCTATACTCTGATCCGTAGCGTGAGAGCTAGAACAGCTGCGCTCACGTGTGTACCCAGTTACCGAATGTTTTTCAAATGCTGCTCCTGTTTCGCGTTGAGGTATGAGAAGGAGGCAGGATGGTCATCGTCGTTGATCAACTGGTCAAGTCCTACCGGGTGCATCATAAAGAAGCCGGCTTGCGTGGCTCGCTGCGTAACCTCTTCGCGCGCAACTACGAGACCGTCGAGGCGGTTGCCGGTCTTTCATTCGAACTGGCGGAGGGTGAGATCGTCGGCTTTCTCGGGCCTAATGGTGCGGGGAAGACCACGACGCTGAAGTGTCTGTCGGGGCTGCTCCATCCTAATGGTGGCAGTGCGCACGTGCTTGGCTTCACGCCACATCAACGTGACCATGCCTTTCTGAAGCAGATCTCATTGGTCATGGGCCAGCGCAACCAGTTGCTGTGGGATCTGCCGGCCATCGAGACATTTCTGGTCAACCAGGCAATTTATGGTGTACCCGAGCGCGAGTTTCGGCTGAGACTGGACGAGTTGGTCGGGTTGCTGGGACTTGAGCCTTTGTTAACGAAACAGGTGCGGAAGCTGAGTCTGGGCGAACGCATGAAGTGTGAACTGGCCGCGTCGCTGCTCCACCGGCCCCGTGTACTCTTCTTGGACGAGCCGACGCTCGGGCTTGACGTGACGGCCCAAGCTGCGATCCGCGATTTCCTACGCGTGTATAGCCAGGAACATGGTGTAACCATTCTGCTGACGAGCCATTATATGGCCGATGTGACCGCACTGGCCAGCCGTGTGCTGGTGATCGACCACGGAAGACTGCGCTACGACGGCAATCTACGGGCGCTGGTGGAGCAAACTGCAGATTACAAAGTCCTGCGGCTGACACTCCAGCAGCCGGTTGCTCAGACGGTGTTGGAAGAGTTCGGGGAAGTTCAGGCCCTTAACGGGCTAGAAGTAATCGTGCGCGTGCCGCGTGGGGCGGTCAAGCATGTCGCGGCGGAGGTGCTGGCGCGGCTGCCGGTCGATGATGTAATGATTGAAGAGCCACCGGTCGAAGATATCATCCGCGAGGTCTTCAAGCAGGGAGCGACGCATGGGTAATTTGCTACGCGCCTACCGTGCCTTGATCAATGCGGCCTGGGCACTCGCCGTCACCTACCGCGTGCAGGTCGTACTTTATATGATCAGTTTTGTATTCCCGCTGGTGATGCTAGCGGTCTGGCTGACGGTTGAGGAGCAGACGGGACCGATTGGCGGTTTCGACCGCACGGCCTTTATCTCTTACTATGTTGCTGCGGCAGTGGTTTTCCGCTTCACAAATCGCTCTCCGCTCTATCGCTGGGATCAGGATATCCGGACAGGCGACCTCTCGATCCTGCTCCTCAAGCCGCTCGACCCATTTCACTCGTATTTCACTAGTATTTTAGGCCGCCAGCTGTTTGACCTGATCGTCGTCCTGCCGCTGTTCGTTATTGTCACGCTGCTTCTCCCATCAGTGACCTATCCGCTGACGCCAGCGCTCGTGCTGGCGTTTATGTGCAGTATGATCATCGCGGTAGGGCTCAGCACGCTGATCGGCTCAGCGTTTGGCATGCTGTCATTCTGGACGACGCAGAGCCGCCATTTTGCCAACTTCTGGCAAGGCATCGGTCAGTTTCTGTCGGGGTTTGTGGTACCACTCGCACTCTTGCCCGCCGGTTTGCGCGGGGCTGCCCGTTTTCTGCCTTTTCGGAGCATGGTCAGCCTACCGATTGAGATCTTGATGGGGCGACTCGGCTGGGATGACATCGGCTTCGGGCTGGCGGTTGGCATGGGCTGGGCGCTCATTGTGACGTTGATCTATCGCATATTGTGGCGACGGGGGCTG
>JBBRHB010000710.1:0-2971 GCA_038223355.1 Chloroflexales bacterium | reverse complement strand
TATCCCGAGCTTGATGACGATCTGAAGCAGGCCTTAGATGAGCTCGGCTTACACCATGGGAGCGCGCTCGATCTAGGGACTGGGCCAGGAACTCAGGCAATGCAGCTCGCTCGCCGCGGCTTTGATGTTACCGCCATCGATCTTGCCGAATCCGCCATTCGCCGCGCACAAGCTAATGCCCAGGCCCAGGGGCTGCTTATCCACTGGCAGCAGGATGATATTCTGTCTCCTCACCTGAACCAGCAGTTTGACCTCATCTTCGACCGGGGGTGCTTCCACGTCTTGCCACCGGAGCGGCAGTCTGACTATGTGAACACCGTTGCTAGTCTGCTTAAGCCAAGCGCATACTTCTTTCTGAAGTGCTTTAGCCACCTCCAGCCAGAAACACAGGGGCCGAACCGCTTCACGCCGGAACAGATCCAGCAACTCTTCGCGCGCCGGTTTCAGCTCCATTCGATCATCGAAACGGTTTCCCAGGGCACACTCGAGCCGCAGCCGCGCGCCCTCTTCTGCATAATGCGTCGGGCGGGATAGGATGTGCTTGATCAATCCTTGACCATCAGGAGGGGCGGCCACGATTCGCAAGAAACGGGCCACATCGAAGGGTATCGATGGATTGTGCCTTCCACAAGCGATAGAGACAGCCTTAATGCTTGAGAAGGGCTTATCTCCTACATTTTCTTTCGTATTCCGGGCCGCCTGAGCGTCGAACGTGGTCACTGCTACGTGAGGATCGTGGCAAAGAAACGCCTGAGCAACACTAGGAGATGGGTGAAAGCCTGTTGCACGACCGAAAAACCGGCGATTTACCCCATCCGGCCCGTTTCTTGCGAATCGTGGCCGTCCCTCAGGTAGTGTCACTGAAGGGGCCAGTCCGAGTAGTTGCCGGTCTCTTCCAGCGCCATCTACGCTAGTCTCGTGCTGAAAACCAGTCCAATACCCGTAAGGCGCGCAGCGTGTTCCACCGACTCGGCCGGCCCTCGCCCTCGTCCACCTTGACCGCCATCGTGCCGGTGTGCTGGTTCTCGAGCAGCCATCGGCCGTCGCTGTCGCGCTTCGACTCGACCAGCTCGATCGCCTCGGCCACGCGCTCGTCCGGCGTGGCGCCGGCTCTGCGCAGGTACTCGAGTCCCCGCAGCACGTCGTAGTGCCACCAGGTCGGGAAGGAGAAGCGCGTCCAGGCGGGGTCGACGACCTCGCCGGTCGTCCGCCGCCGGACGAGGCGGCGCTCGAGGAGGTACTCCTGCCCGCGGAGGCGGGCCTCCGTCACCTCGGTGCCGCTCCCGCCAGCCAGTTCGTATTCGAGCAAGGCTTCCAGCACACAGATCGTGGTGTTGAACGACGACCGCGTCGAGCCGTTGGCGGCCTCGCAGTTCCAGCCGCCGTCGGACAATTGCTCGCCGAGCAGGCGGTCGACGATCCGTTGGACGTCCTGGCCGAAGTAGGCGCCGCTCGCCGCCACCTGCCCGTTGATGCACGGCTCGACTTCGCCCACGAAGAAAGGAGTGCCGTCCCAGTCCAATCCCCGCCACGTGCCGTCCCAGTCCCATCCTCGCCACGTTGTAAAATCCGGCGAGAAAGTGGATCTGGCACACTTTTGGTGATCCAGCGGCAGGTCCCTGCCCGTACTACCGGATGTGATATGTACTTTTTCTGCACTGGTTTCTTTGCTCCTGCCCAATTCCACTGCTCTTGCGCTCACATCGGTCGAGCTTGACCCAGATTGCCGGCAGGTGACCGTCGCCGTTAGCACCGTGCAAGCCTACGCTTTCTGTCCGGCCTGTCACGTCGCCGCCGCGCATGTCCATAGCCACTATCTGCGGACCCTCGCCGATCTTCCATGGGCAGAGTATAGTGTTCGTGTCCGGCTCGCGGCCCGCAAGTGGTTTTGTTCCACCCCCAGCTGCCCCCGCCGCATCTTTACTGAACGCTTTCCGACGATCGTGGCTCCTTGGGCTCGGCGCACGTGCCGCCTCAGCGAGCGGCAACAGTGTCTCGGTCTCGCCCTCGGCGGTCGAGCTGGTACACGCCTCGCCGCACAGATGGATCAGCCAACCAGCCGCGCTACCTTGCTCCGCTTCGTGCGGCAGACTCGCGAGACGGAGATGGCAACGCCCAAGCATCTCGGGGTCGACGACTTTGCCTTTCTCAAAGGGCGGAGCTATGGCACCATATTGGTTGACCTTGACCAAGGATGTCCAATTGACCTCCTGCCTGACCGAACAGCGGCGACACTGAAAGACTGGTTGTTAGCGCATCCGGGGGTGGAACTCATCAGCCGCGATCGGGCAGGTGCCTATGCCGAAGGCGCTATACAAGGCGCACCCAATGCCGTACAGGTTGCGGATCGGTGGCACATACTGAAGAACTTAGGAGACGCCCTCAGCCGACTGTTCGCTGCTCATCCGCACGCCCTTCCTCCGACAATGGCACCACCTGGGACTGTAAGCCAGGTGGCGGCAGACGTCACTGCTCCCGACCACGATGACGACGTGGCTCCAGCACCGCGCCGTCAGCCTCGCTCGCGGTACCCCAGACGAGGGCCGAGGGGCTATCCCGTGCGAGGCGAGACCGGCGGCAGCAGCGCTACGACCAGATCCAAGCCCGCGTCAAGGCGGGCATGAGTCTGCATGCGATCGCCCGCCAACTCCATCTGAGCCGTGGAACCGTCCAGAAATATGCGCGGGCAGCAACGGTTCCTCCCGTTCAGGCGCGAGGGAAACGTGCGAGTCTCCTGGATCCCTTCTAGGCCTATCTCCTCGACCGCTGGAACACTGGCAGTCATGTGGGGACGGCGTTGCTGCACGAGATCGAGGCCCGCGGCTACACCGGTGGTCGCTCCATCGCGCTGGATTTCATGGCCGCCGTTCGCAAGCAGCAGGGTGTCCCGCCGATGCGGCGCGTCGGTCTTGGGAGCCAGACGGCAAGCGATCCGCATCTGCGCCGGCCAACACCACGTGAGCTTGCCTAC
>JBBRHB010000709.1:0-2971 GCA_038223355.1 Chloroflexales bacterium | reverse complement strand
TACCCGAGTTGACGAAGAGCAAGGTTGGGTCGTTGGCTGGCACCAATGAGGATGACGGCACGATCTCGTGATCGTTCCGTGCAAAGAATTGAAGAAAACGTTGGCGCAATTCGGCGCTTTTCATCGCTAAACCCAGCTCCTACCTAGTACCGACCTCGTATTGTACATAATCGATTATCGCACTGTCAAACCATAGACGACCTTTGCTATTTTAAAGGCCGGCCAGCGCACGGCCTGCGGCTTGACGGTAGCTCTCGCCGGTCAACTGTGCCCACAAATCATGTAGGGTGGCAACGGCGGTGGTTCGCTCGGCTTCGCGGACTTCAATGTAGCGCAGAATGACTGGCACTGTGCCTTGTTTATGCAGATGGACGTGCGCCTGGGCCACTGCGACATCGGCATCATGAATATTCCCTAGTTGTTCCTGCAAATCACGCACCGGCTTGAGCAAGGTCTCTGCCTCGGGACCAAGCGGCGCCTCGAAAAGTTCCAGCGTATAGCGCAGATGCTTGCCGGCGATGCGCAGGGCGTGCAATTGTTCGCTTGTCGCCGTCGGCAGGATTGTTTCATAACGCCGCACTGCCTCATAACGACTCCAACAGGCGCTCCCAGCGCGATGACGAACTAGGCTCGGTAGATCTTCATCCGAGGCCACGACATCCTTAAAGGGCTGCGTGAGAAAGGCTGTGAGATCATCGAGCAGCCGCTGGTAGCGCTTGGAGGTTAGTTCATGCCGCAGAGTTATTTGGGCAGCGTCCCGTTCAGCCTGGACACGATCAATGAACGCATCGAAGTCGGCCTGCTCCTCGGGCTGCAGCGTATTGCGATAGGTCCGCAATTGTGAAAGAAACACATCTCCATCCCGTACCTGGCCCAGATCGCGCGCTACCCGTCGCAACGGCTTCCCGAGTGGCTTAATCGCCTTCGGTTTGAAGACCTCTTCCGTCGCAGCGAGAACCGCCCGCATACGCCGCGTGGCTACGCGCATTTGGTGTACTGCCTCCTCGTCATCACTGTTCATCACATCATCATGATGTCCGTACAGCTTCTTAGCGTGGCGCGCTATGCCCACCCGTCCGGCTTGGGCTAGAAGGTCCAAGCCGGTCATCGGCGGTAGCTTCGCGAGGACGGCGAGTGCCGCTGGTAATGTCGGTAAAGGGGGGGGGGAGCCGGGCATAAGAGCCTCCTGCTTGTACTGTTAAGCTAGCTTGTCGATGTGTGCTCAAGCAAGGCAAGGCCACGTTCTAGCTTCGAGATTGTACTCGGCCTTAATGGTAACATTGCTCCGATCATACCATAGAGTGTTTGGAAGTCAGCCTCCGATCCACCCTTCAGTTCCCATTCCAGTTCATGGATTGGGCCGCGCTGCTCACCCGCAAAGATGGTTCCGGTGTCGAGCGCTAGCTCCCCGATCAGCTGCCCATCGTGTAGCACCGGCCACGCCTCTCGTTCGTTTTCGATGCGTAGATATGGCGCAAGCTTTTGTCCGGCGATGATAGGGTGGAGGCGATCCATAATAAGAGGCGGCCATGCGGCGGGCTCGTTGCTCGTCGTATGTGCCTCTTCCTCCAACCGTTGGTGAATGCCCGCACTGGCCTGGTTTGGACCCTTGAGCGTGACAATCAATTCGCCGTTCTCGTTACGTAAGCGCAGTGCGTACTGATGTTGCCGCAAGGCATGATCGGGCGTATCGAAATATAGGTTGGTCTGGCGTAGAAGTTTGCGCTCACCAAGCGCATACGGTTGCCAGTTACACTGCTCAATCTCGCTAATCGTTACCGAGCCCGCCGGCTCCCATTTCCCTTCGAGTTCCATGGCGTCACCTCAAAAAAGAAGCTAAACAAACTGCCGCTCAACGTGGCGGATCGACTAAGATGCAACCTTTGCCCCGACACAATCGTAGTATCCCATGTAGAGTGAGTTTGACGATGCGAACATCTCATTGTTCGCAGGAGTTTATAGATATGAATTGCCCACAATGTGGTCGCTCGATTCCATCTGATGCACAGTTTTGCATCTATTGCCGAGCACGAGTTGCTCCGCGACCCCCGGAGCAGGATGTCCAGCCGGCGACTGGGCCAACAGTGCGGCTGGGCGGCGAAGCCACATCTCCTGCGCCACAGCCGGTCCCGGCTGCCCCGCCCATCCCGCCATACTATCCGGGCCCACAACGAATGGGGCGGTATGGCCGTGGGCGAAGCCGTGGACCGGGCGTTGGCATCTTCCCGGTCGGTATGCTGATCCTGCTTCTGACAGGCTGGTGGTGGCCCGGCATCCTGGTATTGCTCGGCATCACGGCTCTGGTTGATGGGCTTGGTCGGGGTCGTCAGCGTAGCGGGATCCAGACACTGATCTTTTTCCTGATACTGGCGATGCTTTTCAGCACGCATCACCTCGGCACTGCGCTGTGGTTCTTCTCGCCTTTCCTGTTGCTCCTGTGCATGATGCTGCCAATGTCGATCTG
Organism: Chloroflexales bacterium; assembly: GCA_038223355.1. Taxonomy (GTDB): domain Bacteria; phylum Chloroflexota; class Chloroflexia; order Chloroflexales; family Kallotenuaceae; genus JACDGP01. The sequence continues at coordinate 507 of JBBRHB010000709.1, read as the reverse complement.
GTGGTGGTTTGACCGGCACTAATCGGTTTGCTCTGCGCGCCATTGCGTAGGGTCACCGTTGTGCGTCCAACTATAGGTATAGCGCGGGTCCTCATAGCGCAAGGCGGTCTTGGTCGTATATAGAGGACGAAACGTATCGACCATGACAGCTAGTTCATCGGTGCCTGCCCTGCCAATACTTGCCTCGGCAGTGCCGGGATGCGGGCCATGTGGCATACCGGCCGGATGCAAGGTGATCGAACCTTCCTCAATGCCGCGACGTGACATAAAATTTCCTTCGACATAGTACAGCATCTCGTCGCTTTCGACGTTCGAGTGGTTGTAGGGCGCGGGGATGCTGAGCGGGTGGTAGTCGAACAGCCGTGGCACAAAAGAGCAGACGACAAAGTTCGTGCCCTGGAAGGTCTGATGCACCGGTGGTGGCTGGTGAACTCTTCCCGTAATTGGCTCGAAGTCTTCGATGTTTAGTGCAAAGGGATATAGGTAGCCGTCCCAGCCCACGACATC
>JBBRHB010000708.1:0-2975 GCA_038223355.1 Chloroflexales bacterium | reverse complement strand
AAGAATTCACCGTTCACCGGACCCCACTGGTACGAGGTGTCCATGTGGTTTGCGGCAACCGAGAAGATGCTGTTGATCTTCTGGTTGCCATAGAACGGTTGCGGCGCATTAAGGCTCGGCAGACTGAAACCAGCCTTGAAGGCAGGATAGAGGGCTGCGCCCTTGACCATCAGATCGTAGGCCTGCGGGTTGGTGTTGAGCCAGATGGCGAATTCCGTGGCCTCCTGCGGGTGCTTGGCGCCTTTGAGTACGACACTTGTGGATCCGCCGTAGTTGGCATTGTTATTCTGGCCGGCAGACCACTGGGGCAACGGCGCCACTCGCCAATCGCCGCTGGTGCTCGGCGCGCCCTGCGCTATGAGTGCCGCGCCCCAAACCGCCGACGGCCAGGTAGCCAAGGCACCGGTCTTAAAGCCCTTGTACCAGGCGGCGGTCCAGTTGGGCCCGGTGCTGACCAGCTTCTCGTCGATGAGGCTTTGCCAGTACGCGGCGACCTTGCGGGAAGCAGCGTCGTTGATGCTGACCTTCCAGCCGTTGCTGGCCTGCACGAAGGGGTGGCCGCCGACTTGCCAGACGAGCCCCTCAAACCAGCCTGGTTCGGCGGCCGGGAAGTTGGCGATTTGGCTGGCAGGATCGGCGGCGTGCAGCTTCGCGGCGGCACTCGCGAACTCGGCCCACGTCGTGGGCACCGCGATGTTGTATTTCTTAAATAGGTCCGCGCGATAGTACAGGGCCATTGGGCCCGTATCCTGCGGGATGGCATACACGGCGCTACCGCGCGTCACCTGGCTCCAGGTCCACGGCACGAACTGGGCTTTGACTGCGTTGGCGCCATACGGCGCGATGTCCAGGGCCGCGTCATTCACCTCGTAGTAGGGGACATCCCAGAACGGGACCTGCGCGATATCGGGTGGGTTCCCTGCTTTCTGTGCGGCAAATACCTTGGCGTTGAAGCCGCTGCCAAGGACCTTATCATAGGTCACGTGAATACCGGTGTGCGTCTTGTTGAACAGGTCGACCGAGGTCTGGATGTTGGGGACCCAGGACCAGAATGTCAAGTTGACCACAGAACTGCGGCTGTGGTGCGCGCCGACGGTCTGTGGGGCAATCAGCGTGAGGCCGAGGCAGAACGCGATGAAGCCGAAGCTCACCTTCCTGGCGATACGGTGAAGCATCTGGATCATCATTAGAACACTTCCTTTCGGATGTATGACTCGTAGTCGACGATGAGTTCGGAACGTCTCGTGAGAGACCGCGCAGATTGGGGCAGTCAGGCGTGACCTGATCGCGGAACGCTGCCGGCACGCGCCCAGCATGCTGAAGCTGCTCGTAGGAAGCATGTTGCGAGCTGTTCGATCACCTCCTCCCTTGCAGGCTTGTTTCTTCGCGTCAAGCGCGCGGGTACCATGATGAGCTGCACCTCACAACCCAGTTGCCGACCGCTTGGCTCTGCCGAGGCGGGGAGGGCGGGATGACGGCGGCGGCCCGCTCGACGCGCGAACAATGAGTCGCGGTTGAAAGGGAGGCGGTGAGCTCGCAGGCTGTCCCCCGATCAGAGCGATTAACAACTCGGTGGCAGTGGACATGATCCGCGCTGAATCGATGTGCACAGTCGTCAGTGCCGGGGTGACCAAATTGGCCACAAAGATGTCGTCAAATCCGACAATGGAGAGATCGTCGGGCACGCGAAGCCCACGCTCACGTGCCCGCTCTAGCAGGCCGAGGGCCATCAAGTCGTTGGTAGCGAAGACGGCTGTTGGTGAATCCGACAATGCGAAGAGTGGGCCTGCTGCGGTGCGGCCTCCCTCGAGGGTGCCATCGCCAATACGCAGAAGGTCGTCGGCAAGCGGATATCCGGCGCTCTGTAGTGCGCGCCGAAAGCCCGCGCAGCGGCCCTCGTACGTCATCTCGTCTCGGGCATCGGCCACAAGTGCAATACGGGTGTGCCCCAGTGCGAGCAGGTGTTCGGCAACGAGCTGACCCGCATGGGCGAAATCGAAGGTCACCGCCGGCGTGAGGTCACTGCCCGCAGTCTCCCACATGCACCACACCACCGGAATGGTGGCCGTGATGGACTGGATCGTCGCGGCTGACAACGTATCGAAAGTCAGGACAATCCCGTCCACACGGCGATCGACGAGGTCGCAGAGCAAGTCATACCCGAGGTCCTTGTTACGATCCGTTGCCGCGATGATGGCGCGATACCCGGAGCGATAGGCCGTTTGCTCCACCACCTGCACTGCCGTGGCGTAGTAGGGATTGGTAATATCGGGCACGGTCAGACCGATCGTATGGGTCCGCCGCTTGCTGAGGCTTCGCGCGATCAGATTTGGGCGATAGCCGAGTTCCTGCGCGCATTGTAGGATACGCTCGCGCGTCTCGGCGCTAAGATTGCCTTTGCCGGAAAAGGTGTGTGAGACCGCAGATCGGTGTATACCGGCAGCTTTGGCCACATCTTCAATGGTTGCCATCGCACACTCCTACTCGCAGCGGCCGGCAGTGACGCCTGTGTCAACCGGTTGACGTCGGTTTCGTCAACCGGTTGACGTCAGTATAGTGTTGGAGACCTACCGCCGTCAAGACTCGTGTGGGGAAGTCAGTTCCCGCCACCTATCCACGCAGGCGGTCAGCGCGGTAGACTGGCCGTAGAGTGGCCGCGTTCCATGCGGTCGCGTTCCAAGGCAGACGGGAGAGGCGACGATGACAGGGAGTGGCGGTTTTCGGCAGGCACTGGATGCCTTCCTGGCGTCCGACGAGTTTGAGATTATCGTGCGCGACGATCGGAGCCAACTGCCGGTAGTGCCACGGGCGTTGGCCTTGCATCGCGACGGCGCCTTCACCGTCTACAGCAGGCGCGATGAAGCGGAGGCATCACTCGATACGCTGGTGCTGGAGATCCCGCTCGTCGGTGATGAGGCGAAAATACGAGAGGCGCTGCTGCGGGGGCTGCCGGCGCATGGGCAGGGCTGACAGCG
>JBBRHB010000707.1:0-2982 GCA_038223355.1 Chloroflexales bacterium | reverse complement strand
ACAAACTGCATGCTGCTGCCTCCGGTGCTGCGATCCATATATAGGTCCCATTATCACAGCCACCGGTGACAGGGACGGTCACAACGGGCTCATTCGGGTTTGGAATTTGGAATAGGCAGTCCGACAAATAGTCGGCTATCGACGTTCGTCAATGGATCTTCCTCTGCAGTAACCGCAGCGCGGGCGAAGACGATACCCGGTGAGGGGCTGCGCCGTGCCCGTGCCAGCACCCTGAACCCCTCCGCTCCACTGATCCAGTGTCCGTCCGGATGCAGTTGGTCGGCGAACATGCCGGTCTCGGTCCATGCCATCCAGTAGGCGATTGCCACCGCAAAGAGTTCCTGTGGGTTGAGGCCTGCACAGTAGCCGTGTCGCACGATTAACGGCGGGCAGCGTCCGGTCACTGCTTGGAGGCCTACGGGTGCAATGTGCTGCGCGATCAGATGCACGTTGCCACGCGCACCGCTCCACGTGCTAAGGATCTGCACACCCAGGTTGGGGTCGGCGACGTCGGCACGGGCACGGATCAGTTCGTGGACCTCACCCGCATACGCGTACCATGTGGCTGGATCGCCGCTCTCCGGCGCAGAAGGCGGCATGAAGCTTTCCCCAAAGAAGGGACTCATGGATGCTCCCGACGTGCGACTCACTTCGAAGCCGCGCTGTGCCAATCGTTCAATCGTTGCTGCAGCCGCCGCGAAACCATCGCGCTCGAACACATGCTGCACTGCCTCCGCGACGGCCTGCTTGTCAACGAAGCCTTTCGATGCGGCGACGTCGGTACCAGCGAGTACGTTAAGCTCCTGCCGTCCAGCCGCCGTCCGGCTTAGTTCTGCTAGGCCCCAGATCGCAAGTTGGGCCGGGGCGAGGCGTTTCAGCAGTTGGGGCAGGCGACTGATGGTGGCTGCGACCGAGAGCCGTGCTCCCGCCTCTGTTTGGCCAGCCTCTGTAAGCGGCAGAAAGATTTCCACTTCGTCGCCGTCGAAGTCGGCGTTCATGATGTTACACACCTGGGGATGGAGTCGCACGACACGGTCGGGAGAACACACCGGGTGAAAGGCAAGAAACGGGGCATCCACCGTCGCATAGAACGGGTGGATATCACCGCCGTGATAGATCAGCACCCACGCGTGGGCCATCACCACCTCAAGTACCCGGGCCGCCTCATCCGTGCGTGACGCCACCGCGTCGGCGTCACCTAGTTCACGTTCAACCGCTGCGCCGAAGAGTGTCCAGGCTAGCTCGTTGGGCAGCCCTACCTGGTCAAGGTGCAGGCCTGTGCCTGGGGTGATGACGGCACGCCCACTCCAATGCACATGTGCATCGAAGAGGAGATGTCCGGGGGTGAGCAGCGCGTCAAAGTAGGCCCCGATGCAGGTGTCGAGATCGGCTAGGGCATGCTGCCGCAGGCTCTCCGGTGCCTCGGTCGCCAGCAGACGATCGAGCCGCTGATTGGCATCGACGAGGGCCGGGTATTCTGGCAATGCCGGCCAGCCACCAACATGCGTGAGTTGGTAGGCGGGCGACCAGCCGGTCGCAGACCAGCCACGTAGCCAAGGATGTAGCACCGGGGTCGCCAGAGCAAGTGCATTCTCGGTAGGCCGGTCGAGCCGGAAGCGCAGGCGCTGATCTGGTTGCACGAGCTCGGCCTTGATACCTGCCGTTGCGAGACGGCTAACAAGCGCAGCAAACTGCGGCGAAGGCAGGGGGCTCTGTTCGACGGGACCGGCTGCAACACGCGCGGCCAAGGTGTTCGCATCGGCGTGCTCGGCAGCACGCGTGTTCCAGTGCTCGCGAATGTTCTCGAATGCTCCAGCGTCGCGCAGTTCGACATACGCCAATTCGTCCTGGTGCTGGCCCTCGCTCTCGGTGGCGGTCGCCCGGAGCGCCGCACGCGCGGTGTGGAAGGTTCGCCCCCAGTAGACCCAACCCACCGTGCTTGGGTGTGGTAGCGGCATTCCGTCCCGCCCAAGGGTTAGCTTCTCCATGCCGTCCGGGCGCAGACCGGCGCGCACACAGCTCTCATGCAGTTCCCCTGCGCTTGGTGCGTGGAACGGCGGTACGATCGCCAGGACACCCTCAGCGTGAGCGATACGGCCCATCAATGCTTCCCGCACCTGTCCAAAATTGAGTCGCGAGATGAGGCCGGTCTGAGGATAGATCAACTCCACTGGCGTGCCATCCGGCAGGTGCGGCATCTCCGCGTCCGGCACGATCCGGCTGATCACGCCCTTCGCCCCGTGGCGGTTGCTCAGCTTGTCGCCCGGCTCCACGGGGTAGGGATACGCGAACCGCCGAGCACAACTCTCGCTGATGACGATGGCGTCTTCAAAGGTATCCGCACCCCAGGAGGTGAAGGCGGTCAAAAGGTTACGCCCGCACCAGAAATTGGGTGACTCAGGCTCGTTGCCTGTCCGTACCAATGCTGGCTCAGGGTCGGGTGGCGGCAGCCACTCGCGTAGCATGTTGACGCTCATCAGCAGACGCGCCACCGTGCTATGCTCAAGGAGAGGAATCGTTGACGCCGCCAGACCAAGAATCTGCTCGGGCCGTTCGTCAACGATCACGAGCTGTCCATCGCGAATCGTCGCACCGCTCGCCAATGTTAACAGCCGACCGGCTTCGGGACCTTCGGGTGTGTCGATAGGGCAGATGCGTCCGAAGTACGACGGATCAATAGCCTGATCGCCGGTGGTCATGCGCAGCCGTCGCAGTTGGGTCTGCGTCGCCAGCCAGTTGCTCGTATCGAGCCGCACGACCGAGGGGTGCGTGAGGAAGAACGCCCGCAGCCATTCATCCAACGGGAGCCAGAGTTGGAGCAACGATGCATCCCAGGGAAGCTGTTCAGGTGCCGGGCCGAAACACCCAGTGAGGTACTCCAGCAGCTGATCGCCAGCACAGTGGATCTCGGCCGTCACTAGATTCTGCTGCGTCGCACACGGCAGTACCACGCAGAACTCCCGATCAACGATGAAGACGCCA
>JBBRHB010000706.1:0-2988 GCA_038223355.1 Chloroflexales bacterium | reverse complement strand
TCGAATGCGTCAAGTTGGCTTAGTTCTTGCAGCGGCAATCCTGGTGTTCGCGCCAGTCGGTTTCGCTCAACAAGACGGCCCGTACCAGGTCCGCAAGAGGGCGAGGGTCGGTGGAGAAGGTGGCTGGGATTACATTTTTGCTGACGCCGAAGGACGTCGGCTTTATATTCCGCGGGGCGCAACGCGCGCGGTCGCAGCTACTGAAGCGGCGCCTGAGGTGCCGGCGGTCCCGGCACGGTTGACGATCTTCGATCTCGACACTCTCAAGCCTCTCGGTGAGATTGCCGGCGTCGGAGGGAATGGCACCGCGGTCGACCCCAAGTCGGGCCACGGCTTCACCAGCGACCATCCGAAAGTGTCGATGTTTGACACCAAAACGATGACCCTGATCAAGAGCGTTGATGTGGGCGCCGCACGGCCGGACGGTATCTTATTCGATTCCTTCAATCAAAGAGTCTATGTCTTTAGTCATCCCACGAAGGATGCAACGGTGATCGATGCCAAAGACGGCACCGTGCTCGGTACGATCGATCTCGGAGGCGTGCCGGAGCAGGGCGTGGCCGACGGCAAGGGCATGCTTTATGTTGTCATGCAGGATGCCGTAGGCAGTGTCACGGCCGTTGACGTCAAGACGATGAAGGCAACCGCGCATTACTCCTTCATCGACAAGGGCGGATGTAATGGACTTGCGTTGGATGTGAAGAATCAGGTGCTCTTCGCGGCGTGCGGCCGATCGGGTAACCCACCGGCGCAGCCCGCGCAGCCCATGATGGTGATTCTGAGTGCCACGGACGGCAAGATCCTTACGAGCCTGCCGCTCGCCGGTGCCTCCGACGGCGCGGTGTTCAACCCTGCGACGATGGAGGCCTTCAGCACGCATGGCAACGGCACGATGACCGTCGTCAAGGAGAAGAGCCCGACAAGTTTCGAGGTAGAGCAGAACCTGCAAACCATGAATGGCGCGCGGACGGTGACGTTCGACAGCAAGACGGGCCACCTCTTTACGATGTCGCAGGAGCGTGGGCCGGCGCCGCCACCGCCGCCTGGCGGAGGCCGCGGGCCACAGGGCACTGCAGTACCGGGCTCTTTTACAATTCTGATGATCGGTAAATAAGAAGCCGCACTGGTTTCGACTTCGTCGCGCCCCCGTCGTCCATCAGTAAGCGCCATGCCCGTAGATAACAGCCCGAACAGTTTTGAGCAATAGCATCAAATCGAGCCGCACGGTCCAGCCCCGTATGTATTCGGAATCAAGCTGGCTGCGCTCACCATAGCCGATATCGTTACGGCCCGACACTTGCCAGACTCCGGTGAGTCCGGGTGACACCTGCGAGTAGAGTGCATAGGCGGGTCCGTATTCGGGGATCTCTTCCTCCACGATGGGTCGGGGTCCAACCATGCTCATTTCCCCGCGGAGCACGTTCCATAACTGGGGCAACTCATCCAGGCTGAATCGCCGGAGCATTCGCCCCACCCGCGTCACGCGAGGGTCTTGCTTGAGCTTGCGAGTTCTCATCCATTCGGAACTGTGCTCGGGGCTTTTATTTAGATATTCGGCGAGTACGGCATCGGCCCCTACTACCATGGAGCGAAATTTCCACATACCAAAAAGTCGATCGCCCTTGCCGATGCGGGTGTGAGCGAAGAACACCGGGCCGCCTGATTCCAGAACGATTGCCAAAGCGATTGCAAGCGCGAATGGGAGAGCGAAAATTGTCATTACCGACGCCCACACGATATCGAAGACGCGCTTTATCGATTGAGCGCGGGCATTCAACAGACCTGCTTCCGGCCCGCTTGCCACTATCGCGGCCCCTCCGCTCTCAACCGCTCGAACAGATTCTCATACGCTGAGATCATCGCAGTCACGCTGAAGCGGGCGGCCTGCTTGCGCGCGTTCACCGCAAAATGATGCCGGCGGTCTGAATCGATCGCCAGCGCGGCCAATGCCTCAGCGAACTCCCGCACATCGCCAGACCGCGGCAGAAAACCTGTCTGCCCATGCTCGACCAGATCCGGGATAGATCCCACTCGGGTAGCCACAACTGGTAAGCCCGCTGCCATGGCTTCCATTATCGACATCGGGTTACCCTCCCAATGGGAAGCTAAGGCAAAGATGTCGCAGGCCGCGAGCAGTTGCGGGATGTCTCTTCGGACGCCCAGAAAATGCACACGATTGCCAATATCGCATTCGACCGCACGCCTACGAGCGGCTGGTTGGAGGCCTCCCTCTCCCACTAGCAGAAGGTGCCAGCGGGGTTGATCCCGTAGAGCGAGCGCAAATGCCTCAATCAGCCCCAACGGGTTCTTCTGCGGCTCTAGCCTGGCCACCGAGACGACCAAGCCGTCTTCGATCGCAAATCCTTCCTCACACCGCCATTGGTGCCGCGCTGTCTGCCCCCCGCTTGGCAAAACGAACTCGCCGAGATCGATGCCGTTTGGAATCGTGGCCGCCGGCTGAAATCCATAGACGTCGTGAAATGAGCGCGCAACTTCGGTACCTACGGCCACCGGGACCACTCCGCGACGGAACGCCCATCGGTGGATGGTCCGGCCCAGCGGGTCAACCTCTCGCGTGGCGATGTTATGGACGGTGTGGGCCATCGTGTATCCGGTCCCTCGCAGCGCCGTCAAGGCCGCTGGTACGGTGTAACGAAGCACGTAGGAGTGGGTGTGGATGATGGCCGGCTGCGATAACCGGAACACCTGGCGCAGTCTGTTTATCATCCGTAGATCCAAGCCGCGGCGCTTGCCCAGATGAGAGGTGCGGATGTTATGCTGCTCGAGAGTCCCCTCGAAGCCTTGCGGAAGCGCATCGTACAACGAGACGACCTCCACTTCGAACTTGCTGGCATCCAGTCCGCAAGCGAGCGATACCGCCATGCGTTCAGCGCCGGCACGCTGCAAAGAGGCAAGCACTTCAATGACGCGAGTCTTCACAGGTCATTGCGAGCAGGCCCGTAACACCGCGCCCACTCCGTCACGATA
>JBBRHB010000705.1:0-2990 GCA_038223355.1 Chloroflexales bacterium | reverse complement strand
CATTGCGGATGGTAGCCGGCTTTGAGCGACCAACTTCGGGCACGATCAGTGTGGGCGGCGTCGATATTACGCACCGGCCGGCCAACCGGCGGAATATCGGGATGGTCTTCCAGTCCTACGCGCTGTTTCCAAATATGACGGTGGCAGAGAATATTGGCTTCGGCCTTAAGCTCAAGCATATGGATAGCAAGAGCATAGGGCAGCGGGTGACGCGCCTGCTGGAGGTGATTCATTTGCCGGACAAAGGGGCACGCTATCCGGCGCAGCTTTCGGGTGGGCAGCAGCAGCGGGTGGCGCTGGCACGGGCGCTGGCAATCGAGCCGCAGGTGTTGCTACTGGACGAGCCGTTGTCGGCGCTGGATGCCAAGATTCGGGTGTCACTGCGGAACGAGATTCGGGCGATTCAACGCCAGTTCGGCATCACGACAATTTATGTGACGCATGATCAGGAAGAGGCGCTATCGCTCTCGGATCGCATCGTCGTGATGAGTAACGGGCGGGTCGAGCAGATCGGCACGCCGCTGCAGATTTATACCTATCCGCAGACGACGTTCGTGGCTTCCTTCGTGGGCACGCTTAATGTGCTTTGCGCTAAAGTGGTTGACCCGGCGGCCGGCAGGATTACGGTCGATGACCAGCCGCTGATTGTGGCGCGCTCGCTCGCTCAGCACCGCGCGGGCGATATGATTAACGTTGCGCTGCGCCCAGAGGTTATTGGGCTGGACGGAGGGGTCGGGACGCTCAACCAGTTACGGGGCGTGGTGGAGCAGGTCACCTTTCTGGGCGGCACGATTCGTACGCAGTTGCGGTTTGCCAGCAACAGCCTGTTTTTTGATATGTTCAATACCCCGAACGGGAAGCTGCCGCAGACCGGTCAAACGCTGACGGTCACGTTTCCCGAGTCATCGTGCCTCTTGATTGACGGACCGGCCGAGACGGCAACCACGACCCAGACTACCGCGTAGTCCCCCAACCTCGGAAGGAGTGGTACAGTGAATTTTTGGTTTCGACGCGCCTATGTTGGTCCACTCCAGGCGGCGATCTTCGACTGGGCCGGTACAACGGTCGATTACGGCTGCTTCGCGCCGGTGGTCGTCTTTCGCGAGGTATTCCAGCAGCAAGGTGTGCCGATCACCATGGAACAGGCGCGCGTGCCGATGGGGCTGGAGAAAAAGGAACATATCCGCTCGATTGCTGCGATGGAGCCCGTCGCGCAAGCCTGGCAAACGGTGCACGGCCGACCAGCGAACGAGGCGGATATTGAAGCACTGTATCGGGCCTTTATTCCACTCCAACTGGCATGCCTAGCCGAGTATGCCGATCTGGTTCCCGGCACGCTAGAAGCAGTCGCCGATTGCCGGCAACGCGGGATGAAGATCGGCTCGACCACGGGCTATAACACGGCGATGATGGAGGTGCTGTTGCCGCTTGCAGCGCAGCGGGGCTATGCGCCTGATACATGTGTTTGCCCAAGCGAGGTACCGGCCGGTCGCCCCCAGCCATGGATGTGCTTGCAGGCCGCAATGAACCTGCGTGTTTATCCGATGAGCGCCATTGTTAAAGTCGGTGACACGCTGCCGGATATCGACGAAGGGCTGAACGCCGGGATGTGGACGGTCGGCGTGACTAAGACCGGGAATGAACTGGGGCTGAGCGCGGTCGATGTCGCCACCCAGGAGCCACAGCAACTCGAGGCACGTCTCAACGAGATCACCAGCCGCATGCGCAGGGCCGGCGCACATTATGTGGTCGAAAGCATCGCCGGTCTGCCGCGTGTGCTCGATGAGTTGAACCAGCGGCTGCGTGGCGGTGAGCAACCATAGGGACGAGCGATGCGGGAACGTAAGCAGGCAGACGTTGCTATCGTGGGAGCGGGGATCGTGGGGCTGGCGCATGCATATGCCCTGGCCAAGCAGGGCCGCAAGGTGGTGCTCTTCGAGCGGAGCGATCCGGCCGTTGGTGCCTCGATTCGTAATTTTGGGCTGATCTGGCCCGTTGGACAACCGGCCGGCGTACTGCGCGAGCGAGCGCTGCGTAGCCGCAAAATCTGGCTCGAAATTGCTGCGAAGGCGGGTCTGTGGTGCGCGGCCAGCGGCTCATTGCATCTGGCTTACCGGCCTGACGAGCGAGACGTGCTGGTTGAGTATCTCGAAACGACGCCCGAGGCCCGCGATAGCTGTGCGCTGCTCACACCGGCTGAGGTCGGGCGCAAAAGTCGTGTGGCCAAGCAGGAGGGTTTGCTGTGCGGTCTGTGGAGTTCTACGGAGCTGAATGTAGACCCGCGCCAGGCGATCAGGGTGATTCCGCAGATGCTTCAGCGTGAGTATGGCGTCGAACTACGCTTCGGTACAACGGTCAATACCATTACGATGCCGTTCATCGAAACCCTTAGTGAGCAGTGGTCTGTCGAGCAGGTGTTTGTGTGTAGCGGACAGGATTTTGAAACGCTCTACCCCGCGGTTTTCGCGGCGAGCGGTATTACCAAGTGTAAGCTGCAGATGTTGCGTACCGTGCCGCAGGGCGATGGTTGGGCGCTCGGACCCAGCCTTTGTGCAGGACTTACACTGTTGCATTACGGTGCGTTCAAGCATTGCACTACACGGGCTGTGGTTGAAGAGCGCGTTGAGCGTGAGTTGCCGTTTTACGTAGAGCACCACATTCATGTGCTGCTTTCCCAAACGGCACGGGGTGAACTGACGATTGGCGATAGTCATGCGTATGGCTTGACGCATGATCCTTTCGAGTATGAGGCGATTAATCAAGCAATCCTCGACTACCTCCTTAGCTTTGCTGCTGGAGCGAATTTCACCATCGCCGAGCGCTGGCATGGTATCTATCCTAAGCTAGAGGGCGAAGCCGATTTCGTTGTACAGCCCGAGCCGGGCGTGACGATTGTTAACGGCTTAAGTGGCGCAGGTATGACGCTGGCCTTCGGGCTGGCAGAGGAGGTCCTGGCGCAGACTCTCCTCTAAGATGCGCTACCCTACCTC
>JBBRHB010000704.1:0-2993 GCA_038223355.1 Chloroflexales bacterium | reverse complement strand
GTAGTGGGCAGGGGTAGTGTTGTCGGCGCAATAGTCGCTTGCTGTAAAGCCGCAGGCGTTCGTGATCCTGTGTTACAACTAACTAACAGCAACGTTGCAAACAGGATAAAAATTATAAAGCGTTTCAACATCTTGGCGTCTCTCGGCGTCTACGCGGCTCAAACCGCTTCTGCATTGTACCTTTTCCACTTTGCAGCGCAAGATTCGGGTAGATTTGCAAGGGCAGAGGGCGTAGTATAACCGTAGGAGGGAGCTACGATGAGCATTGATCCGATGTTTAGCAACGATATAAGCCGAGCGTCTGACGAGCAGCGCTGGGAGGCAGTACTGGCCCACGATGAAGCGGAAGATGGTCACTTTGTGTATGCCGTGCGCTCAACCGGCATCTATTGCCGGCCGTCGTGCGCGTCGCGGCGACCCCGCCGTGAGCAAGTCCTGTTTTTTGAGCAGCCTGCACTCGCCGAGCTACAAGGGTTCCGGGCCTGCCGGCGCTGTCATCCCGCGACGCCGCGATTACCGGAGCCGCAGCTTGCGCTCGTGGAGCAAGCTTGTTGTTATATCAACGATCATCTTGACGCTCCTCTAACACTCGCGGAGCTTGGTGCTGCGGTTGGCCTGAGCCCCCATCACCTCCAGCGGACCTTCAAGCGTGTTATGGGCATTACGCCGCGCCAATACGCCGCTGCCCAGCGTTTGCGGGCGGTCAAGCAGCATATTAAGCAGGAGCCAACCGTTACCGCTGCCCTCTACGAGGCGGGCTACAGCTCAAGCAGTCGTCTATATGAGCGTGTTCACGACCACTTCGGCATGACCCCCCGCACCTACCGCCAGGGAGGCACAGGTATGCATATTCGCTATACGATCGCCGCTTGTCCATTAGGTCGTTTATTAGTCGCCGCTACCGAACGCGGTATCTGTGGCGTCAGCCTTGGCGATACCGATGCGCGCTTGGAAAAAGCCCTCCGCGCCGAGTACCCGGCGGTTGACGTGGTGCGCGATGACGGTGGTCTTGAGCAATGGGTCACAGCGATCCTTAAGCATTTGCAGGGTGAGCAACCGCATCTCGATCTGCCGCTCGATCTCCAGGCCACCGCTTTTCAGTGGCGCGTCTGGGAAGCCTTGCGCGCCATTCCCTATGGCAGCACTCGTTCCTATGGGGAAGTGGCTCGCTCGCTTGGTCAGCCCACGGCGGCGCGTGCCGTCGCGCGGGCCTGCGCCACGAATCCGGTCGCGCTCCTCATCCCTTGCCATCGAGTGGTGCGCGAAGGCGGTGAGTTGGGTGGCTACCGCTGGGACATTGAGCGCAAGCGCGCCTTGCTCGCGCAGGAAGCACAGCAGATCGCGGAGCAGATGGAGGTCGTAGCATGAACGGCTTTGTACAGTCTTCGCTTAATCGCTTGACGGAGGCGCGGTCTGGACAGCCGCGCGAACGAACGGGTGGCCCACGTAACCGACCGCCGCGTGAGCCGCGCCAGAGCAACCGTACCGCCGATAGCGCCGGTGCCGACGTTTGGACTTCGGTCGCAGGTTCGCACATGCCGTTGGATACGATACCCCACTGGCACTGGCGCAATCCACTCAACCTCTTGCCGTTGTCGTTGTTACTGCTCGTCCTGCTGGCCCTGGTATCGCTGCTGTTTTAACGTCTGGCGGTATAATAGCCCCATGCAGAACTGGGGCCTGATCGGCCATAACTGGGCCGTTGATTACTTGCGCCACTCGACGGCGACCGGCCGAGGCGCACATGCCTATCTCTTTGCCGGTACGACCGGGATTGGGAAAGCCTTGCTTGCGCTACGTCTGGCCCAGCGTTTGGTGTGTGAGACAGACGGGCCGGACCCCTGTCTAGTCTGTCGGGCCTGTAGGCGCGTCGAGCATGGCAATCACCCTGATGTGCGCTGGAACTCACTCGCCCAGCAGTCCGCCGAGAGTAAAGAAGAGGCGAAGAGTCGCGAACTTAAGATCGATACGGTGCGCGCCTGGCAGCACGATATCGATATGCGCCCTTTTGAGGCATCACGGCGCGTCTTCGTGCTCGATGATGCCAATACGCTAACCGAGCAAGCCGCGAATGCCCTGCTTAAAACGCTGGAAGAGCCGCCCTCCTACGCTGTGCTGATCCTGATTGCGCAGGGTGCGGGCGACCTGCTGCCAACCGTCGTTTCGCGCTGTCGCGTGTTGAAGCTGCGTCCGGTGCGTCGCAGCCGGATTGCCGAAGCCTTGATGCAGCGGTTCAGCGTCAGTTCCGGCGATGCTGAGTTGTTGGCGGCCTGGAGCGGCGGTCGCATCGGCTGGGCAATTCGGTTCCTGGATCAACCGGAGTTGATCGAGCAACAACAAGCGCGGCTTGATATACTGGCGGGACTGCATACGGCCGGCTCCGTTGCCCGCTTGAAATGGGCCGAAGAGCGGGCCAAAGAGTATCGCAGCGATCATGAGGTCGTGAGCGACTGGCTGACACTCTGGCAAAGCTGGTGGCGCGACGTCCTGTTGCTGGGGGCGCACTGCGACGACGCTATCACGCACCTTGACCGGCGTGACGATTTGCAAGCCCTGGCGGGTGCAACCTCACTTGGCGAGGCCCAACGCTTCCTTGTCCAGTTGGACACCGCCCGCCAGCAACTGGCCGATAATGTCAACCCGCAACTGGCGCTCGAACACCTGGTTCTGCATCTCCCTTAGGGTGTACGTTTTTGCAGGCTAGTCCACATCATTAGCAGTCCCATAAACGCTCTGACGTGCTCTCTGGAATAATCCGATGCCAAGCTACTTCCGAACACATACATGGCGCATGGTCGGCTTGATCCTTGCGCTCTGCCTTATTGGCAGTGTTACCTATGGTCTCTACCGCTCAATACCTATGCCAAAATGGGTGTGAAGTAAAAGGGCTTTGGTAGTAAAGTTGGAGGTGCTGAATCACCAACTTCTTACAACCGAAAGCCCATGGATATTTTAGCACTGCTCCAGTGTCTTCAACCATCTCTGACGGCGAC
>JBBRHB010000703.1:0-2995 GCA_038223355.1 Chloroflexales bacterium | reverse complement strand
TCGAGCATGGCTTTGATCGACGGGCGGTCGTCTGGATGCACGCACGCGAGGAATGCCTGGTTGTTGGCATCAAAATCCTGCGGCGTCACCCCGAAGAGGTGGTACATCTCAGCGGACCAGGTGACCGCATCAGTTGCGAGTTCCCGGGCCCAACTGCCAAGCCGAGCCACCCGTTGCGCCTCCACCAAGCGAGTTTCGCTCCGTCGCAACTCATCTGCGACGTGGACGCGTGCCGTGATGTCGCGCGAGATACCGATCAGCCCGACCGGTTGTCCCGCCCGATCCAGCATCCGGACTTTCGTAGCCGAGACCCAGATTGGAATACCGTCCGGCCTCTGGAAATGTTGAACCTGATCGATGATGGGTTGCCCCGAAGCGATGAGTTGTCGCTCATCCTCCGCCGATGCTCTCGCAAGTTGTGGCTCAAAGAAATCGGCGTCGGTCTTGCCAACGGCCTCATCCTCGTGATTTACGCCGAGCATACGAGCCTGGGCGCGGTTGATGCGCGTGAAGCGCCCATCCACGCCCTTGAAATAAATGGTGTCAGGAATGCTGTCCATCAAGGAATGCAAGAGATTACGCTCGTGTTGGAGCGAGCTCTCCATCTGTTTACGTGCGCTGACATCACGAAAGGTGATTGCCAAGCCGTCGCCGAGAGGCACAATCTGCCAGTACAGCCATGTAGCTTGCATGCGCGGTGAATCCATGGCGACCTCTTCTTCGAGTGGCACACCACATTCTAGGACGCTTGCAAATTTGCTAAACATACCCGAGACGGCGGTATTGGGGAAGAGCTCGAGCAGGCGATGACCCAAGGCCATCTCCTGGGAAAGTCCAAGGAGCACCTCAGCCGGTGTATTTAAGTGGAGGGCCGTAAAATCGATAATCTTGCCCTGTTCATCCCGTACGCTTTCTAGAATAACAAAGGCATCAAGGCTAGCCTCCATTGCCGCGCGGAAGCGCGCCTCGCTTCGGCGCAAGGCTTCTTCAGTCTGCCGGTGCCCGGTTTTATCGCGGTTGATGGCTACAATGTTGATGAGTGCCCCGCTCTCATCTCGAATCACCTGTACGGAACTTTCAACGACGACGGTATGGCCGTCCTGATGGTCCTGGATGCCCTCCCCGCGCCAACTCCCAGTCTGGAGCAACTGTTCCCGTACAGCCGCCTCGTTTGCCGCCCCGAGATAGCGGCGCACCGGAATCACAGCATTGACAGCTAGGCCGAGTACCTCGGCTGCTGTCCAGCCGTACAGCTGTTCCGCTGCAATGTTCCACAGTTGAATATGAAAGTCGGGGCCCGTTACAATCACCGCATCATTCACATGCGCGATGATCTGCGCCTGGAGTTGGAGGGATGCGGTCGCATCCCGCCTGCGATCCACGCCCCTCGTCCGCTCACTGCTGTCAGGGATCTCAGCCATCGTTCACGGCCCGTTCAAAAACTACATCTTGCATATCGCTGACCTGTCCGTACACCATAGCATACACCTCTAGCAGGAGAGATGCTTAGGCAAAAGTCCTGAACGGTGACAGTCGTGCTAGACTATACCGAATAGGCGGGTAGCACCTTGGGAGCGGTCGCCATCCACAATCCGATTGCGCGTATCCTCCGTACGCAGCCCGTAGTGGTGCTTGATGGCGCGCTGGCCACCGAACTTGAGCGGCGTGGCTGCGATTTGCCCGACCCACTATGGTCAGCGCGTGTGCTGCTGGAAGCACCCGCAGTGATTCGGCAGGTTCACGAGGAGTACTTCGCTGCCGGGGCCGACTGTGCCATCACCGCGAGTTACCAGGCTACCTTCCAAGGGTTTGCGCGTTGTGGCCTTGATGTGGACGATGCCGCCAATCTTATGCGACTGTCAGTACAGCTAGCAGTCGAGGCGCGCGACGCCTGCTGGGCCAATCCACGGAACCGCGTGGGTCGCGCACGGCCATTCGTCGCTGCGTCGGTGGGACCATATGGTGCTTTCCTGCATGACGGCTCGGAATATAGGGGCGACTATGGCTTGAGTGAAGCAGAGTTGATGGCCTTTCATCGCCCGCGGCTGGCCGTGCTCGCGGCGGCGGGTGCTGATATGCTGGCGTGCGAGACGATCCCGTGCTTGGTTGAAGCCCGAGCACTGGCCCGTCTGCTTGAGGAGTTTCCCGGCGTCAGCGCCTGGTTTAGTTTCACCGCCCGTGATAGTACGCATATCAGCGCCGGTGAAACCCTCGCTGCATGTGCACAGTGGCTTGATCGCTACCCACAGGTGGCGGCAATTGGTGTAAATTGTACGGCACCACAGTTTGTCCCAGGCCTCGTGCGATCCGTTGCAGAGGTCACACGCAAGCCGATTCTGGCCTATCCAAATTCCGGCGAGAGCTATGATGCGGCATGTGCCAACTGGCAGGGCACGGTGAATCGGGAGGGCTTTGGGACGCTGGCCCAACAATGGTACGACAGCGGAGCGCGCGTGATCGGCGGGTGCTGCCGCACGACACCGGATGACATCCGTGCGGTGGTCACTCAGCTACGCAGTGGAGCGGGAAAATAATGTGGGTGCTCGGCTCACAGTCATTAGGTAGCGCTACGGCGAGTTATTCGGTGGAAGGATAGGAGTTGTGTTGCCTACGGTATACTTGTACCGTCGGCAGTCTGCCGAGGAGGGATGTATGGCTGATACACTGGCGCAACGGCAGAGCGTGCAGGAGCGACGCCCGGCCAAAGACCGCTGGGAGTTGCCAGAACTCGTGTTGCGATCACCTGCTGCGACCTGGGATCTTGCGCGCTGGGAAACCCTACCCGCTGACGGCAACCGCTACGAAGTCATTGAGGGGGTGCTGTACATGACGACTGCGCCCAGTACATTTCACCAGTGGATCACCAAGCAGATCGCACGCGTGCTCCTGACGCAAATTGACGATGCTGGCGCCGGCGAAACGTTCTGGGCACCAATCGGCCTGATCATGCCGGGCTGTGATCCGGTCCAACCGGATCTCGTCGTCGTGCGCACCG